>JBCCZW010000084.1:0-10259 GCA_039186805.1 Verrucomicrobiota bacterium | reverse complement strand
GTTCCTCTCCGCCATGCTCGCCGCGATTCTGCGGGCGAAGCTGGAGAAGCCCAAGCGAAGCTTGGGCAAGTTCCGCAGAGTTCTGGCCGAGGACAGCACCTCGGTTCACCTGACTGCGGCCCTGGCGTCAGCCCCTGCAGACTCGCATCGCTGATGTCGATCGTCCTGGTCCTCTGCCTGTCGACTCACTGCTGCAGTACTCGAGTCTTCGACAACCTTCGCAAGCATTGCTTCTATGAAAAACGCAAGAAACCCAATCAGAGGCAAATCCTAGAAAAACTCTTAACCTGACGTATTTGATCGTCGATCGCGCAACCAACCCGCAATCCATCCTATTCAATGACCCAAACCAATCGCCCCAAAGCCACCGCCTTCGACCAAGAACTCCTCGACCTCTACGACAAATACGCTCACGGCTTCATCGACCGACGCGAGTTCCTCAACAAAGCTGCGAAGTTCGCTACCGGCACCCTCACCGCGCTCAGTCTTCTACAGATGCTCAGTCCCACCTACGCGTGGGCCGAACAAGTTAAGAAAGACGACCCTCGCCTGAAAACCGAATACCTCGAATACGACTCCCCTAACGGTCACGGCAAAATGCGCGGCTATTTCGCCAAACCTGCCGATGCCGCTGGTCCTCTTCCCGCCATTCTCGTTATTCACGAAAACCGCGGACTCAACCCCTACATCGAGGACGTCGTCCGACGCGCGGCAATCGCCGGCTACCTCGCATTCGGACCTGACGCTCTCTTCCCCCTAGGAGGGTATCCAGGAAACGATGACGACGGACGGAAAATGCAACGCGAGCTCGATCGCGAAAAAATAGTCGAAGATTTCGTCTCTGCAGCCGCATACCTCCACTCCCGATCTGATTGTACAAAATCAGTCGGCGTCACGGGCTTCTGCTTTGGAGGCGGTCTCTCCAACACGCTTGCAATTCGACTGCCTAACATCATTAAAGCCGCAGTCCCCTTCTACGGCCGCCAGCCCGCAGCCGCCGACGTCCCCAAAATCAAAGCGTCCTTGCTTCTCCACTACGGTGAACTCGACAAACGCGTCAATGCCGGCTGGCCCGCCTATGAAGAAGCATTGAAAGCCAACAGCATCGACTACCAGGCCTTCATCTATCCCGCCGCCAACCACGGCTTCCACAATGACACTACCCCCCGCTACGACGAAGCGGCCGCCGAGCTCGCTTGGTCTCGCACCATCGCTTTCTTCGACAAACACCTAAAGTAAACAAAACCCTAAGATAGGGTTCGGGCAGTCTACCCTCCGTAGCTTTACGCGAAGGACGGGCCGTCCCGAACCTAACACCACTCCGCAAACAATCCCACCTTCTCCGACCTCGGCCCTCCGACCTCCGACCTCCGACTGCGGCCCTATCCAGCAACCCCCATCGTCTTCCATTTGCCCGTCCGCCATCGCCAGACATTGATCACGCCCCTCAACAGTTCATCCGCCGCATAGCAAATCCACACTCCCTCGATCGTCAGCCCCCAAAAAACATCCAGCCCGTAAATCACCGGCAACAATCCCCATATAAACGCCATCCCCACGATCGCCGTGAACTTGGCATCTCCAAGAGCTCGTAGTGTGCCTCCAAATACAATGTTCATTGTCCGCGAGACCTCCAAGACAATACCGATCACAATCAAGCGCTTTGAAAGCTCTGCAATCTCGGGATCGCTCGTAAACAAGCCAATGATCCAGTCATCCAGCAACCAAACGCCAAGCATGAATCCCCCTGCGGTGATCGATGAAACTCGAGCAATCTTGTACAACTCCCTATTGACGTCCTCAAACCGCTTCGCTCCCATCCAATGCCCCAGCAATATCTGCCCACCTGCCGAGATCGAAAACGAGAACGCGATAATCAGCATTGAAACCCGCCCCATATAGCTATTCGCCGCCATCGCGACCACTCCCATACTCACGACAAAACCGGAAATAATGATTCCCTGGATACAATAGCTAAATGGCTCCAGAGCGTTCGGAACCCCGATTTTCAACAGAGGCCTAATCACATCCTTCACCCGCGGCCATAAACCTCTCAGATAGAACTTCACGCCCAACTTGGCATGCACCAAGTAAATGGATACCATTGTCGCCAAGCTGCAGCTGATCACCGTAGCGGAAATCACGCCCTTTACCCCCATCCCCAATCCAAATACGAACCAATAATCCAGCAGTACATTCAAGCTACTCGAAGTCAACGAAACGATCATCGTCAAATGCGTCATCCCCCGCGAAGAAAGAATCGCATTGTACGACATCATCACCGCCAAACAAATAAACAAAGGACTGATCGCTCCGTTAAACTCGGTCGCCACCGCATTCAATGCGGCATCCATCCCAAGCCACCGCCCTATATCTTCGCGGAAAAACCAAAACCCCGCGGCAACCACGGCTCCCATACCCACCGTCATGAACAAATTCGCCATATAAGTCGGCACCACCTTCTCCATCTTCTTCGCTCCTAAGAACTGAGAAGATACAGCGATACCGGTACTCGCGAAAACCGGCACGACAAACGTACCCAACCAGGTTACCGGCAATAGCTGCCCAACCACTGCCGCCGTACGATCCGAGAGCGTACTCAAAAACCAAAAGTCCACCAAAATAACCAGATTCCCCGTGACGTTCTGCAGAAATATCGGCCACGAAAGCTTGAAGATATTCTCTGTCCGGATCCCTCCCTCGCTCATCCCCCCGCACTAAGACACTCCCCAAAACGATTTCAACAAAGAACTCCCCCCAATCCCCATCTTCAATCTTCATGAAGCTCCTCGTGATTCACTACGCGCCGCGAATAGTCTCAAAGCCCAAATTCCTCCGCGAAAGCTTCATTGAGTTCGCCAGATGATCGGCGCAGTATTGTCGATAGGCCGACTCGTTCGTCGAGCGGGTCGATAGGCGAAAGGGAAAAGCGCCATCAGTAGCGTAACTGAATATCGAATACAGATTGATCGAAGCAATATACGTCATGTGGCGCGAAAAGGTCGGCGGCGAAGACGCCAAGCGCGTATAAGCCCTAGCCAAAAACTGTACCCTGGAACCAATCGGATCAGGAATTACGCATAGTCGCGATCAATCTTGATCTCAAGGCAGACATCCTTAAGAAAATCTTCGTCGCGTTGGCTCGTCAGCGCTCGACAGTATTTCGCAGAGCATATCAATTGATAAGTTTCCTCTTGTTCAAACAGACTCAAATGCCTTCATCTTCTATCTAAACGCGCCTAATGAGATAGAAAACCCGATCTGCAAAATTGCGATAAACCAACAGCGACTTATATGAACAAAAGACGAATCGGAAAGAGCGAGGTCTACGTTTCCGAAATGAGCCTTGGCTGCTGGACGATGGGCGGACTCAATTTTGTCGAGGGCAAACCTAACGGCTGGGCAAATGTCGATGAGGACCAGATTACCGCCGCAGTGAAAACCGCCATCGAAAATGGCGTTAATCACTTCGACAACGCCGACGTCTACGGCAACGGCCGCGCAGAACGTATGCTCGCCCGAGTATTCAAAAAACTTGGACTGAATTCAGAAGAGTATATAGTAGCTAGCAAGGTCGGCCATTTCAAGGGCGATGCCGCGCACGCTTATGAACCAGACCATATCCGCCGCCAATGCGAACAGTCATTGCTCAATCTCCAACGCGACTACATAGACCTTTACTACCTCCATCATGGCGACTTCGGTAAAGACGACCTTTACCTCCAAGGAGCAGCCGACACCCTGAACGCCTTACAAAAAGAAGGAAAAATACGCGTCAAAGGTCAATCGGCCTACCGCGCCTCAGAATTCGAAAAATCAGTCCCAATAGTGAATCCCGATGTACTTCAAAGCTGGGCCCACGCTATGGACGACAAGTTCATTGAGCCCACCGGTGTCGTCGGCCAACTGCTCAAAAAGAACCACCTCTCATTCGTCGCCTTCAGCCCTCTCAACCAGGGTATTCTCCTCGATAAATTCGATCCCGAAAAACCTCCCCAATTCGAAGCGGGCGACCATCGTAAAGGTAGTGTTAAATTCACTACTGAGTTTCTACGTAGGCAAAAGCCGAAAATTAGTCTGCTAAAAAAACGCTTCGGGAACGAAACAAGCATTTTAAGCTCGACTGCACTCCGATATGTCCTGAATCATCCCCATGTTGCATGTGTAATCCCTGGATTCCGCAACGAACGTCAAGTTCTCTGCAACCTATCCGTTAAGGATAGCGTTCTGACTAAAGAGGATATGGATTTCATCCGAAGTCTCTTTTCAGATTAGACAACGAATTTCCCTACACACACACAACACACACACTAGGTCCACACAGACCGGCGCCCTGGCAGCTTAGCAGCCAGGGCGTTCCTCGTTTAAGGGGCGGGAAGCGCCATTCGAACCGCCACTCGGCAACCATCCATATCCTAATCCAATGATGCTAGAACCTATCCCAAAACCTCGAACATTGGGGTTTAGGGATAGGTTCTAGAGCTATGGTTCTAGTGCATGCTAGATCGCTATCTTCAGCGGGGCAGCTTTAGCTTCGTCCCCCTGGATATTACCTTATCCAATTCGGTCTGATTCTTGATCGCCCAATCCTCGCGATCCATGCCATTTGGCAAACGTTCAGGCAAATACTCCCGAAATTGCTTCTCGTCGCTCGCTCTTACGATTTTCAATCGCGCCGGCTGGATACCAAGTATCCGTTTATTGATTACACTATCGAAACTATCGGCCGTCATCGCAAACGCCCCCTTCAAAGCGGGATACGAAGCTTGCGGGCAAAAACCGACAAAACTCACGATTCTTTCGCCAAACTCTATGAACGTCGCCTGCACCACCATGAGCTGATCACCCGATTGAACCGTTCCCTCCACAACCAACCCGTTGCGCTGATCCACGTTCATTCTCCTCGTACCCACAACATTGATACCATTCTTGGACGCGAAATTCTGGGCGGCCTGCCCTAAATCTCTTTCCTGAGCGAGCTGGAAGACGACGACACCTTTGCCTCCCGGATCCAATGCATACACCGCGCTGCTCTGGTTCTGCACCCTCCAACCCGACGGAACATCGAACTGAAACGCCAGCCCCGGGTGATAGAACGTCCCCCTCTCTACAAATCCCTGGCGCGGATCCGTTCCCACAGCCAGACCGTCCACCATGTCTAAGAAACGCTCCTCATTCAGAACCCCTCCGGGATACTCCGAGTCCCACTCTCTCGACAATCTACGAATAGTAAGCTCACGCTCTCCTGGGTCAGGATGGGAAGACATCCAAGTCGGAATGCTCTGCCCCGCCTTAGAAGAAATCCGACTCAGCGAAACGAAAAATTCCGCGCCTTCCGCCGCGTCGTAACCCGCCTTTTCCGCATACTGGACGCCATAAAAATCCGATTCCCGCTCCGCATCGCGCCCATACTTCAAAGTCATTAACTGAAAGACCTGTCCTCCCATATTCAACAAGTCGTTAGCCATCTGCTTGTTCTCCATCAACTGCTCGCCCAACACCGCTCCTGCGACCAAGCCAATCTGTCCCCACTGCTGCTTCAACGCCTGCCTAGAAGCATGCCTCCCCGCCACATGCGTGATCTCGTGTCCCAACACCACCGCAAGCTGGGCTTCGTTATTCAGGTGAGCGAGCAAACCGCGGGTCACGTAAACATAACCGCCTGGAAGGGCAAAGGCATTTACTACGTCGCTATCCAGCACGCGAAAAGTGAATTCAGTATCTCGATACATCTCCAGTGCATCCGGACCGCGCAAATCGCTTTTCGCCAAAACCTTTTCCCCTATCTCCCTCACATACTCCGCCAGCGCGTCATTCTGGTACAATCCCATCTGCTCGACAATCTGTCCGTCCGACTGCTTACCCAAAGCAAGTTCCTGCCGCCAAGTATAGCCAAATGAAGTGGTCTTGCCCGTCAAAGCGCTCGGCTCGGTCGCGCACCCGGCTAAGCAAGCCAAGACCAAAGACAACAAAGAGATTCTGACCCATACCGCCTTCATCCAATCCGAATTCCTCATACTACAACGTTCTAAGCCACCCAAGACGCCCCGCAAGCAGACATTCGAGCGAGGTCGAAGTTTCGCTTGAGTCTCGGCATTAAACTTCCGCATTCTCGATCCTAGATAAGCTCCTCATATGATCGGCAAAGTACTATTCCGCTGGAAAGCTCCTCCCCCTTGGAAAGGCTACGTTTTTCGTAACCGCGGCAAACGCGCGATCTTCATGTGGGACCGACTTCCGAAAATCGCCATCACTCTTTTGGCGACGGTATCGAGCCTCATAAATCAATTCCTCGAGACCATTCCAGAGGACGGCTCCTCCGGCGGCCCAATCACAATTAAGATGATCATCATAGCCCTATGGCACGGGGCGATCGCGATCGCTCTTTTCTACGTCATCCTTCACTTTGGCCGAAAGATCAACGTCTTCTCTTTTACTCTAGCAGAAGACCGGATCGTCTACGGAGATTTCACCCATACCGTTTTGCTAGCCTACACTCGAATCCCATCCTTTCGTTTCGAGTCCGAAACCCTAGAAGGCGAAGACTACGATTTTCTGGTCCTGGAAATGAATGAACCTCAAAGGCTGGTCCTCAACGCGGCGAAGGATCAGGAGAAAATCGCGACGATCCTCAAGGAAAAAGGCCTCCGTCAGAGAAGGTAGCGCCCAGCGCTGCCGCTCAGGTCAAAAGAGCCGCACTCCAAAGACCTCCGACTTCAAGTACTATGAATTCCATGAGACTTGAAAACGCGAAGACCTCGTCATTCACGTAAATGACGTAGTCGCTTGGGGAATTCATCTACTCCAATCGAACTGCAAACAACTAATCAGCAGTTACTTAAACCTCAAATCCCAACTAAGCACACAAGGAGTAGCACAAAACAGTCACTCTTTTTGATTGAATCCGATCATAAAAGTGTCCCTTTTATGATCGATCTCAATCATGAAACGTCCGAAATCCGAAATCGATGCGCGCCGCAAAGAGCTGGCTACCCAGCTCCGACAGCATCGCTACATGCCGCTTCATGAGATCTGCGAACGCTTTCAGATTTCCGAAGCCACCGCCCGACGGGACCTCAGATTTCTGGAAGAGAACAACGAAATCGTCCGCGCATTCGGTGGAGCGATGGGCGACTACGAGCGAGAATTCATCTCATTTCGCGATCGCGAAAACGCAGCCGCAGAAGCCAAAACCCTTATCGCTCGAAGAGCCCTCCAAGAAATCCAGCCCGGCATGGCATGCCTTTTCGATGCCGGTACTTCGGTCTTCTACCTAGCTCGCGAACTCGTTAAGAACCCCGTCCCTCGCCTGAAAGCCGTCACCAACAACCTTCCCGTCGCCGAGCTTCTTGCCAATGTAGAGGAACTCGAGGTTTACATCCTCGGAGGTCAGCTTATCCGCCGCCAATCTGCCCTTCTCGGCAAGCACGCGACACGTCTCGTTTCCACCTGGGACTTCGACGCGGCCTTTTGCGGCGCCCAAGGGATGGACTCGCTAGGCCTCTGGAATACGCAGGACGAAATCGTAAACTTCCAACGACGCGTCCAAGAGCAAAGCCGCGAAACCTACTTTCTCATCGATTCATCGAAAATAGGAAAAACGGCAGAAGCCTTTCTATCCTCTTGGGATGAGGATTGGAATCTGATCACCAATGCCTCCCTCGAGACGCTCCACAAAGCCGATCACGACATTCAGAATAAACGGCACTTACACGCCGCTGTATCCAAAATTTAACTCCTTAATTGAATACTCATGACAACCCTCATTGACTATAAGCACGTCGACTACCTTTGGGACGACGAAGTAGCCTCCAAACTCGACCCAGTCGAACGCCTCGTTTACCGCTCGAACCTGCTCGGTCAAGACCAGAGAATCACCAACACGGGCGGCGGCAATACTTCCTCCCAGATCACCGAAGTCGATCCCATCACTGCGGAAGAAGTAGAAGTGCTCTGGGTAAAAGGCTCAGGCGGCGATCTGCGCACCTCCACAAAGGAAAACTTCTCATCTCTCTATCAAGACAAGCTGATCTCTCTGCAAGGCGTCTACGCCGACATGCCCAATCGCGGGCTCAAGACCGAAGCAGAGGACAAGATGGTAGGCATGTATCGCCATACCACCTACAACCTCAATCCGCGGGCATCGTCGATCGACACGCCGCTTCACTCGTTCATCCCCTACAAGCATGTAGATCATATGCACCCCAACGCAATCATCGCCGTGGCGGCTGCGGCCGAGGGGGAGGCCCTCACCAAGGAAATATACGGCGACGAAATCATCTGGACTGAATGGCAACGCCCCGGCTTCGAACTCGGCCTCGAGCTGCAGCGGATCGCCGAAGAAAACCCCAACGCCAAGGGCATCATGCTAGGCCAACACGGCATCATCAACTGGGCGAACGATGACAAAGAGTGCTACGATCTCACAATCGATCTCATCGAAAAAGCCGCCGAATACATCGAATCTCGCGACAAGGGCGAGCTCACCTTCGGAGGCGCCAAATACCAATCTCTCGACGAAGCCGCGCGTAAAGACGTATTCGCCAAAGTACTACCCTGGCTTCGAGGTCAGGTCAGCCAGGAGCAACGCTTTATCGGAACCGTTCAAAGCGACGATTCCATTCTCCGTTTCGTCAATAGCGTAGACGCTCCCCTCCTCGCAGAGCTAGGGACGTCTTGCCCCGATCACTTTCTACGCACCAAGATAAAGCCGCTTTACGTAGACTGGGACCCCGCCAGCGGCGATACCGACGCCCTTCTAACGGCGCTGGAAGCTGGACTCGAAAAGTACAAAGCCGACTACGCTGAGTACTACGAGCGCTGCAAACGTCCCGATTCTCCCGCAATGCGGAACGCCATCCCGACCATCGTGCTGATTCCTGGCCTTGGCATGGTCGCTTGGGGCAAAAACAAAAGCGAATCGAGAGTCACTGCCGAATTTTATAACTGCGCCGTAGAAGTAATGCGCGGAGCCGAAGCTATCGGCAAGTACCGAGCCCTCCCCGAGCAAGAAGCTTTCGACATCGAGTACTGGGCCCTCGAAGAAGCGAAACTGCAACGCATGCCCAAAGAGAAATCGCTCGCTCGCCAGGTCGTCGCTGTTGTCGGAGCCGGCAGCGGCATAGGCAAAGAGCTTTGCCATCGCATCGTTCCAGAAGGAGCCCACCTCGTATGCATCGACCTCAAAGCGGACGCCGCCGAAGCGACTTCCCAAGAGATCGTCGATAAAATGGGCGAAGGTATCGGCGTAGCGGGTACAGGTATCTCTGGTTGCGGTCCTTCCGTTGGTCTGTCCGCTAACATCACCGACCGAGAAAGCGTCGCGAATTGCTTCAAAGAAGCCACTCTCGCATACGGTGGACTCGACGCTGTCGTAGTGACCGCAGGCATTTTCGTTCCCCCAAGTACGGATGGTCAAATCACCGACGACCAATTCACCCTCACATTCGACATCAACGTCAAAGGCGGCTACATTGTATCGCAAGAAGCAGCCAAACAGTTCTTTAATCCGCAGCAACTTCCGGCAAACTTCGTTATCACGACTTCCGCAAATGCCGTCGTATCCAAAAAAGGCAGCGTTGCGTATGATTGCTCGAAGGCTGCGGCAAATCACCTAATACGCGAACTCGCTATAGAACTTTCGCCAAAAGTTCGCGTGAACGGCGTCGCTCCCGCAACCGTAGTTAAAGGATCTGCCATGTTCCCCCGCGACCGCGTCATCGCCTCCCTCGCGAAATACGACATACCCTACAGCGAGGAGGAAAGCGCGAAAGACCTACGCGATAAGCTCGCGGAATTCTACGCAAAGCGTACCCTCACGCAATCGCCCATCACGCCAGCCGATCAGGCGGAAGCCATCTACATCTTGCTTACCGATCAGCTAAGCAAGACGACCGGTCAAGTCATCGCAGTGGACGGCGGTCTGCACGAAGCCTTCCTCAGGTAAATCGCAGTAGATTCTCGAATACATGCCCCAAGAAAAAGTATACCTCTCAGTAGACCTCGGCGCAGGCAGTAGCCGCATAGTAGCCGGGATCTACAACGGAGAAGAAATCCGTCTAGAAGAAGTCGCTCGTTTCCCTTCCACAAACGTTCAGGTCGACGACTCCTACTATTGGGACTTTCTCGGAATCTACCGAAATATTCTCGATGGACTCGCCCAGGCAATTCAGCGCTACGGCGAGTCCATTGAATCCCTTGGAGTTGATACCTGGGGGGTCGACTACGGACTTCTAGATAAAGACAATCGGCTCATCGGC
>JBCCZW010000083.1:0-10277 GCA_039186805.1 Verrucomicrobiota bacterium | reverse complement strand
GATCCCATCATCCTAGCCGACAACTCGAAGTGGGCAGGCGAGATGGTCAAAGACATCGATCTCCGCCGCGAGACTGGAGCCCTAATCGCCGGGATCGAGCGAAGTGGATTCGAGATCGCAAGCATCGACCCCACCACCCGACTCTACCCTCACGATCACATTTTCATTCTAGGCGAACCCGACCAAATCAACAAAGCGTCTATTTACCTAAACCAAAAAACGGATACGCTCAATGCCACGCCCGAGACCTTTTCATTCGCCCGCGAAATCGTCCCACCACTCTGTCAATGGAACGGTCAGAGAATTATGGATACTGAAATGCGATCGAAATATGGAGTGACCATAGTCGGTATACAAAAGGGCGAAGAGCGCGTCATCGGCCCATTGCCTCAGACCGTCATAGAAGAAGGAGATCTGATACTCCTCATGGGCATCCAAGAAAACCTAGACCTGATCCACGAACTCTTAAGCTGCCAAGACGAACATGAGGTCGCCGAACGTACCTCCGCCTAAGCAAGCAAGGGTTCGAGCAGAATTCCCTAGCTCACTTAACGCAAAGCGCATCACCCGCAGCGGAAACTGAAAAACTTCCGCGCTTAAAGAACAGATTGAACTGAAAATGCCGCTTGCTCGTTCCAGCCGACCCAAAACCATCGTCGGGCGGCGCCGGGCACCCCGTCTCGCCAAATTCTCCACACGGGCCAGTTCCCCATTCAGCATTCACTGTTTAATCAGAACCCAGCGCCA
This sequence comes from Verrucomicrobiota bacterium, assembly GCA_039186805.1. Lineage (GTDB taxonomy): Bacteria > Verrucomicrobiota > Verrucomicrobiia > Opitutales > Opitutaceae > JBCCZW01. The sequence continues at coordinate 9,530 of JBCCZW010000083.1, read as the reverse complement.
AATACTCCCGATCTCCCTCCTTCAAGGCGAAGTCGACCTTGATCTCCTCGCCATCGACGGTGCCCAAGATCCGAATATCGAAATCGCCCAGACGCGCCATCTGGTCGATTTCAAGAATCCTACGGCCTAGATCGATCTCGTGCCCAAAGCGATCGCCAACCTTCGACCACGCGAGGCGGCCAATCTTCAAATCCGTATTCTTCACCACAAGCGAAAGATCATTCGCCAGTTCAACTTTTCGAATACGAACGACCTTACCAGGGCGCGTCGTTCAAATCGCAAGTTGATAAGTCCTCTCTGCGCCCTCACCCTTTTTCATGCGAAAGTCGATTTCCAAGCCAGCGGCAAACTGACTAGGTTCCTGATTCGTCTTAATCGCGCCCCTTTGAGCGTATTGGAAAGAACTGTTAGGATTGGTTGTCGAGCAACCTACAAGAGTTAGGAGCCCCACGATCGCAACCGCATACTTCATGGCTAGCCTCCCAGGTTAAATATTAAAAGAGACCCCGCTGCGGACCCTCCGGCAAAGTTAATCCCACAGACGGTCCAAGGCAAACCAGGGTTCCACTTGGCAATAAGTTTAAAGGATTCCCCTAGCCCAAAATAGGATATGCCTGGGAAAGCGACCTAAGGCTCCGATTCTCCAAGTCTTGTTCAACGCTCTCCGCAAAAAAAGGCGTTTCCCTCAGAGAGAAACACCCTAGACGACTCCAAATCTCAGTCAGGTTAAACCCGGTCGGGAATCTCAAATCCCTTGCGACCTTTGCGAACGACCCACTTATTCGCCTTGGATGCGCCGGCCCCTTTGAAGCGCTCCTTCCTACCGTCGATCAACAACTTCGACCCTATCGTCCAACGATCCTCGTTTGTATCCAGATTCCAAGCATCAAGATGTTCGGAAAACCTCCGATAGGCTTCATTCATGTAGGGATCTTCTTCGGCAAACGCTTCTATCTGCATCTTTGAAACCTGCTCGCCCATCTGAAGAGGGATATTGCCCCAATGCGATAAGCAGCTCGACATGAATCCCGTTTCTATCGTGCAAGCTAAGTCCGACTCTTTGCGACTATTCACGCCTCGAATAAACGCGGGGAAGTGATCGTATCCGCCACTCCCTTTGAAACGCTCCCGCTTCTCCCCATTCTTGTCGTAAATAATTCCTCCGCCACGACCGCCGCGAAACTCTCCCCCTTCGCAAGTCACCACCACGCCAACGCGACTGCCTTTAAAATTGGCCGCCGCATTCGTCTCAGGCTTTACCCAAAGGTCCCTCACCTCGAAGTGAACCGGAATCGTTCCATAGTCTATCTTCGCAATATGCATATTCGGAGTCTCGCCGCCATCGTTCCATCCAAAGCGACCGCCAATGCTCGTAATCGAATTCGGATGCCCCGGATCATCCAAGATCCAACGCGTCAAATCCAATTCGTGCGGCCCTTGGTTTCCAAAGTCCCCATTACCGGTGTTCCAAACCCAGTGCCAGTCGTAATGAAAGCTCTCGCGATGCATCGGAAGATCGTCCGCAGGTCCCAGCCACTCCTCGTAGTCAACCGTATCCGGCGCTTTCAATGGCGTATCCACTTTGCCGATACTCGCGCGGTTCCGATAGCAAAGCCCCCTCACCTCCTTGATCTTTCCGATGTTCCCCTCCTTAATCCAAGCAAACGCCTCCTTCAAGCCGACATCCGACCGGTTCTGAAATCCCGCCTGAACGATCCGGTCGTACTTCGCTGCCGCCTCAACCATCTTTCGCCCTTCCCAGACTGAATGGCAAACCGGCTTTTCCACGTAAACGTCCTTACCCGCCTGACACGCCCAAATCGTCTGAATCGCATGCAAATGATTCGGCGTAGTCAAAACCACCGCATCGATATCCTTCCGATCAAGCACCTTTCGGTAATTGTCCACCGTATCCGGCTTGATCCCAAACTCCTCTTCCACCTTAGACAATCGCTCCGCCAAAATGGCAGTGTCCGCATCGCAAATCGCAGCCAGCGTCGCCCCCTCAGTCCGTATCACGTCCTTGATCAAGGATTTGCCGCGGCCACGTAGGCCGACGACTGCTACGCGAATATCGCTATTCGGACTCGCGCCTTTCGATGCGCCAATGGCGAATGCGCCTGTTAAAAGAGCCGTGCTCTTGATGAAACTGCGTCTGGTGTTGGGGGTAAATGCATTCATAACTTAAATCAACCTATCACGTGTTAGATTTCTGGTTAAATAAGGCAACGTAAACTTACGCTTTCAATAAAATATAGCCTCCTACCTTAAGCGATATCATCTCGATCAGTCCCGTTACCAAAACTCCGCCTAATCCGCTCTGGGAAGGCTTTTCGGCCTCCAAAACCCGATTCTACTTGCCGTCTCACCCGCTTCGATTTTGACAAATACCCCATCCGCCCTCGCGCGCGAGCCGAGGACCACCCTCCTATCCACACACATCCATCGAATTAAAGATGAGTCTCAAACGATTCAAAACGTCGCTCCTCGCGGCGATCCTAACTATCGTCGCGTTCGGAACCGCGCAATCTTTCGCTGCAGGCGGAGGAGGCGCCCCCGCAGACTTCAATTTTCCGCTCCCTCAAGAGCATTACACTCCCCTAGAGGCCGAGAAGGCCACTGAGCTCGGCCGCGATCTGAACTTGATTGAAACCCTCAAGCTAAGAGCCTCCGAAGATCCTTTCAACATTGTCGCGACACTCATCTTCTTCCTCGCTATCGCTCACACCTTCGTTGCAGGTTCCCTTCAAAAACTCGCTCACAAATACGAGCACGAGCACGAACGAAAACTTAAAAGCGGCGAACTCTCGAAAGTCGGCGACAAGGACCCCGTCTCCTTCAAAGGTACGCTTTTTCACTTCCTCGGCGAAGTCGAAGCTATCTTCGGCATCTGGCTCATCCCTCTAATCCTCTCGATTACTCTGAGCGAAAGCTGGGCGACCGCCAAGACTTACGTCGTCAATCGAAACTTCACCGAAGCTATGGTGGTAGTCGTCTTGATGGCGATCGCCAGCTCCCGCCCAATAGTCCAATCCGCCGAGCGCGCCGTCACAGTCGTCGCCAAACTCGGCAACAAAACGCCCGCCGCCTATTGGTTCTCCGTGCTGACCATTGCCCCTCTTCTCGGCTCTTTCATCACCGAGCCCGCAGCCATGACCATCGCCGCCATTCTCCTCGGCCAGCAATTCTACAAGCTTAACCCTCCAGGCGTCCTGAAGTACGCCACTATCGGCCTCCTTTTCGTAAATGTCTCCGTAGGCGGAACGCTCACGCATTTCGCGGCTCCGCCCGTACTCATGGTAGCCGGGACATGGGGTTGGGACATGCCATTCATGTTTTCCAACTTTGGCTGGAAAGCGACGATTGGCATAGTGATCTGCAACATTATTTACTTCCTCATCTTCAAGAGACAATTCACCAAACTCCAAGAACAAGCCGCCGCCGAAAGCGGGACTGAAAAAAAAGAACACGAAGCGCCCGTTTGGATCGCCGTCGTCCACGCTATCTTCCTCGTTTGGACAATCGTCACACTCCATGAGCCGCCGCTCTTCATCGGCGGATTTCTCTTCTTCATCGCCTTCACCATTGCGACCGACCATCACCAATATCAAATCCAGCTCAAAAGCCCCATCCTCGTCGGATTCTTCTTAGCCGGTCTCGTCATCCACGGCGGACTCCAAGGATGGTGGATTTCACCAGTCCTCAGCTCGCTCACCGAGACACCTCTTTTCATTATCTCAACCGCCTTGACCGCCTTTAACGACAACGCCGCGATCACCTACCTCGCCTCGCAAGTACCCGCCTTCATGACGGCAGAATCGCTCCAATACGCGGTCGTTGCAGGAGCCGTGACCGGAGGGGGACTCACCGTTATCGCCAACGCTCCAAACCCTGCCGGTCAATCTCTCCTCGCCAAATACTTCGACGGCGGGGTGAATCCGCTAAAGCTTATGCTCGGCGCGCTCTTCCCAACCGTGGTTATGGCCCTGTGTTTCATACTCATCCCATCCTAGGCCGAGCGGGCAATTGACTTCCAGGCAGTCATCAGCCCCACTAAAGATCCAATTTCCAGATACAAGCGACGCTCACCCAATGAGCGTCGCTTTTTCATAGCTATCTCAAACGACCGCTTTCCCTACAGATCCCCAAAACCAAGGAGAGTCCCTAACCCCAAACCGCCAAATAGAATCGCGGCCCCGAGTCCACCGAACCCAATCAAGGCCAGAAGCTCGATCTCAACCTCCCCACAGCTCTCCAACATCCATCAGTGTCTATCTGTTCATCTGCGGTTAAAATCGTAGAGCCCATCCTCAAAACCGCCCGCCCGCCCTCTTCCTTTCCAAATTGATTTGCTTCCCTAATCCCTGCCTGTATCCACCTTCCACTTATGGGTTCATGGCTAAAAGGGAAATGGAACGAAGAAGCAGGCTACCAGCGGATCTTGTCGATCGCCCTCCCCCTCATCCTCAGCATGGGCTCGCATTCGATCATGCTCTTTATAGATCGCATGTTCCTCGCCCGGCACTCCCAGGAAGCCATCGCCGCCGCCGTACCCGCCGGCCTCATGAACTTCTCAATCCTCTGCTTTTTCCTCGGAACCGCCACCTACACATCCACCTTCATCGCCCAATACATCGGCGCCCAAAAACCAAGCCGCGTCGGAGCCTCGCTCTGGCAAGGCCTCCGCATAGCCCTCATCGGCGGCCTCATTATTCCTTGCTTCTCCCCGCTTGCCCCCCACATCTTCACCTGGGCCGGACACGAACCCGCAGTTCGCGAACTCGAAATCCCCTTTTTCCAAATCCTGAACTTCGGATCTCTCTTCTTTCTAACCAACGCCGTCTTTTCATCCTTCTACTCCGGTCGCGGTCAAACCTGGCCCGTTATGTGGATCAACCTCGGAGCTAGCGCCCTCAACGCGGTTCTAGACTACATCTTAATCTTCGGCAAATTCGGTTTCCCCGAAATGGGTATTCGCGGAGCTGGATACGCCACAGTCACCTCTGCCGGCACCTTCACTCTCGTCTACGCCTTCATGGTCCTTCGCCCCAAGTGGGATGCCCTTTACCACACCCGCCGCGCCTGGCGCTTAGACAAATCTCTCTTCAGTCGCATGCTTAAGTTCGGCACCCCCTCCGGAGCTCAATTCTTCATCGATATGATCGGATTCACCCTCTTCGTCCTCATCATCGGACGCATAGGCATGACGGAACTCGCCAGCTCAAACATCGCCCAGCAAATCAACCTGGTCGGCCTCCTACCCATGGTCGGCATGGGCATCGCCGCCTCCATTCTCGTCGGCCAATACCAAGGCGCCCAAAAAAGCCACCTAGCCGAGCGAGTCACCTACTCGGCACTGCAACTAACCTTCGTCTACTGCCTAATCGTATCCTCCACCTATGTCCTTATCCCAGAAATTCTAATCAGCCCATTCATCAACCCCGACATATCCGTCGATGTCGCCGGAATGAATGAAATCGCAACTAACATTCTCAAATTCATGGCGATCATCCTCGTCTTCGATTCCGTCGCCATTCTCGCAGGAGGTACCCTAAAAGGGGCCGGCGACACCCGATTCGTGATGATCGTTCTCTCCGTCACCTCTATCTTCCTCCTCGTTCTCCCCACCTATCTTCTCGTCGAAGTCTACCAACAATCCATCTACATGGCCTGGCTCTGCGGCACCATAAACCTAGGCCTCGTCGGATCCATCTTCTTCTGGCGCTTCAAATCCGGCAAATGGAAGTCAATCCGCGTCATCGAGCAGTAGAAAATCTCAATCGATTGGCTCACCCTTCTTTGAACCGTCTTCGGATCCCCTGCGGAACCAAACGAGTCTTCCAAGCGTCTACTTTACGAGTCCGCGAATTAGCTGACCGAAACGCGCCTAATCCTAAATGAAAAAACTCTGGCTCACCGCACCAATACTCCTTGCGCTCCTCGCCTTCTTCTTCGGTCGCCACCTCAGCCAACAGCGCCACTCTGCCAACGAAACCCTCGCTCATCCTTCATCCCCTTCCCACCATAAACAAACGCCCGACGCGCCCCTCAGTCCTCAAGCTTCCCCCTTCCCTTCCATAACCGACAAAGACATCTCCGCCGCTCTTGACGCCCTCTCCAAAGGCGCCCTCGCCAACGAGCGAATCCTCCGCTTCAACTCAATCGAAGACCTGAACGCCTTCCTAGCCGACGCTGCCAAGCAAGGCCTCGAAGTCATCTCCGTCGACCCACACCTGCTCTCCCTTCGCATCCGCACTGAAAATCGGCAAGACCTCACAGCCCTTCAGCGCCTTGCCAAAGACCGAGCCTCTATCGAACGCAACTATCTCGTCAGCCAACCCCAACCGCCCCTCTCGCGAGACCCCTCTGCCACCGACCAGTTTCTCCCGTTCTATAGCCACGCCAAAGCCTGGCTCGGAGCTCCTGACGACACCTCCGAATGGGGTAAAGGCGTCACCATCGCGGTCCTCGACACCGGGATCGATTCCTCAAGCGCTACCTCAATTGACGTCTTAAAATCCTCCGACACCGACCATTCCCACGGCACCTCAGTCGCCTCCGTCTTCGCCCGTGACGACGATCTAGCGTTAGTCCCCCAGGCTGATATCCTCAGTATCCGCGTTTTGGATTCAAATGGAAACGGCGACACCTACACCCTCGCCCAAGGCATCGTTGAAGCCGCCGATCGCGGAGCCGACATTATAAACCTCAGCCTCGGCACCTACGGGGACAACTCCCTCGTTCGCGACGCCATCACCTACGCCGAGTCCCAGGGAGCCGTCATTGTCGCTGCATCCGGAAACGACGGCTACCAAAACATCACATTCCCCGCCGCTCTCGATTCCGTCATCGGCGTAGGAGCTGTAGACGCCAACAACCAGCTCACCGACTTCTCAAACACGGGTGAAGGACTCGACATCGTCGCCCCCGGTTACGGAGTCGAATCTAGCCTCGAGCAAAACGACACCCAAAAATACAGCTCCGGAACCTCTATCGCGACACCCTTCGTCTCCGCAACCATCGCAGCCGTCCTTTCCCAAGAGCCCGACCTCACCCCCACCGAAGCCGCCCAAATCGTACTCGACAACAGCAATGACATAGGAGCCCCCGGACAAGACCTCGCCACAGGTTCGGGCTCTCTAGATATCGACCGTATCCTAAATCGCGATACACCTAACCTTTCGGACGTAGCCGTCTCCGATTTCCACCTAGACTTCGAAAACGCCACCGAACACATGATCCCCCTCCAGATCACCGTAGAAAACCGCGGCACCGAAAAGCTGCATCAAGTCTATCTGGAATTCAGCCAAGAAGACGGCCAAGCTCAGTCCGTATATCTCGGCGATATCCAAGAAAGCGATACAACCGCTCACACGCTCTACATCGACCGCTACAAATTCGAAACCGAAAACGGCTTCAGCATAGAAGCTACCGCTACCGCAAGATCCACCGACTCCCGCCCTTACAACAACCAAAAAGCCGCCACCCTACGCCTAACTCCAGAGGGCTGAAATCAGAAGTCAGAGGTCAAAAAGACTGTTGCTGCGGCCAGTCCGACTCGGCTTAGCGCTTTTTCCGTGCGCCCCTGTTTCAGCAAGACGAGACATCCATAGCGTCTCTGCTCGGGCACGACCTCCAAAGCCCAACAGAATGTGGCCTTGGCCGTGAGGCCGAGGACCTTCCAAAGCCTGTCAGCAAATCCCGTTTCAGAAAAGTCTGCAAGACTAAGGCAGAAGCCTTGCACGCCACTAAACCATCTTCTCTGGCAAAATAATTGGTCTGACTAAGAACAGTTCCCATTCGTGATCCCCCCACTCGCTAACAACCGCCCTCCGTCGTTCCAAATTATTTTGCCCTAATCAGCGGTTAAATAAACTCCCAACCGGAGTTCATTTCCCCAAGCTCTGTATCCATTTCTTAAAGTACTCTTCTTGAGCACTTACCTTACTTGGGACCACCTCTTCAGATGAATCAAAAATATTAACCAAGTCAGACACTCCAACCTGAGAACCCAAGCTCAAGCGGTATCCTTTAACCCCTCCACCCATACTTCTACTCATTCCCGAGGGATACACATCAACGCGACTTCCAAAACAAAGAGGGTAGATTCCGTCACGTTCTAGCATTTTTCTAATCTCGCAAAATCCATCGAAATAGTCGCGTACAGATTTAGATTCGATTACTCTGCCTTCAAAGATCAACGATACGTTAGCAGGATCAAATTCCTCTGAAAGAGCGAAAACACCATCAACCTTTGAGTCGTCCGCCAGGAGTAGTTTAACTCTGTACTGCTCTGGCATCTAAGGGTTCCAGCAAGTATCCTTATTCATCGCGAAGTTCGTCAAATCCACGCGTCTATTTAAGTCAGTGGATTGAAACAACCCGAATCCAATCATAAAAAATCAGCGGATATTAGCGGATATTAGCGGACCCCAAAAAGAAAAGCCCTCCTCCCTCCCCAATCCCTCTTCGCGCTCCTAGCGTTTTTTGTGGTTAATCAATAAGCAAGCCTACGCCAAACCGCTCCTGACCAACAAGGCTTCCGCATCCGGTTCGCGACCCATAAAATCCTCAAACAATTTACCCGGATCCTCTGAGTTGCCCTTCGACAAAATCTTCGCCCTAAAATCGCGACCCGTATCCACGTTAAAGATACCCTCCTTCTCGAACCGCGTAAACGCATCCGCATCCAAAACCTCGGCCCACTTGTAAGAGTAGTAACCCGCCGCATAACCCACCGAACTAGAAAACAAATGCCCGAAACGACGTACCATTGACTTCGGCTCCGTCTTCAAATTCGACCGATATTCCTCCAGCGTTTCGCGGATCGTCGCATCCAAATCTCCTTCGAGGTACCGCTCTGGATTTACATGCATCTCCAAATCCATCTTACCGAAAGACAACTGCCGCATCATCGCCATCGCGCTGTGAAAATTCCGGGCGGCAATCATCTTTTCAAACAAGTCATCCGGAATCGCTTCGCCCGTCTCATAGTGACGCGCAAACACGTCCAAGCTCTCGCGATTCCAACACCAGTTCTCCATGATCTGCGAAGGCAACTCCACGAAATCCCAAGCCACATTCACCCCGTTCAAGGACTTGATGTCCACCTTGCCCAACAAGTGATGCAGCAAATGGCCAAACTCATGAAAAACCGTTTCCACTTCATAGTGAAGTAGCAAAGCCGGCTTATCCCCCACAGGTTCCGTCATATTTCCCGTAATCAGCCCCACATGCGGCGTTCGACTTCCATCCGCTTGGACCTCCGCCGTATCCAAATAATTCATCCAAGCCCCACCGCGCTTCTCCTCACGAGGATGCCAGTCGGCATAAAAATAACCCAGCAGCTCGCCCGAAGCATCATGCAAGTCGTATAGCTTCACCGCATCCGACCAACCTGTTTCCGGACCTTCGTGATCCTTAATCCTCAAGCCAAACAAACGTTCCGCGATGCGGAACAAACCATCGATCACCTTATCGATCGCAAAATAAGGACGCAGCGCTTCCTCATCGAAATCATACTGATCCTT
>JBCCZW010000082.1:0-10343 GCA_039186805.1 Verrucomicrobiota bacterium | reverse complement strand
GGCTTACAATGCTCCCCACTCGCCGCTGCAGGCTTTGCAGGAGGATCTGGAGGCGGAGGGATTCGATCCAGGGAAGGGGCGTATGCGAACGGATGACTGGGGCATTGCGAAGCGGGAAGGGGATTTGGCCTATGGAAAAGCCGGTACCGGGAATGACGCGCGGCAGACTTTTAAAGCGAATGTGAGAGCATTGGATCGAGGGATTGGGCGGTTGATGGAGGCGATTGAGGAGAGCGGCGAAAGCGAGAATACCTTGGTGATCTTTTCGAGCGACAATGGAGGGATTCCGGGGCATGGGGGAAGCAACGCGTCGCTGCGAGGGAACAAGTTTCAGACTTATGAGGGAGGCGTGCGGGTGCCGGCGGCGATTCGTTGGCCGGCGAAATTTGAGTCTCCTATGGTGAATGAGGATACGCTGGCTTATGTGGATGTTTGGCCGACTTTGGCAGCGCTCGTCGGAAAGGAGGGTAATGTGGATGGGGAGGATATGATGCCGCGATTAGAGGCGAAAGAAGCGAGTTGGGATCGCACGCTTTATCTGCGAGGCGGCAGCGTGATCCGCGGCGAGTGGAAGCTGGTGGCGGATGCGAAGGACTGCGATGACCCGCTTGAGTGCGGGAAGCTCTTTAATCTGAGGGATGACCCGTACGAAACGACCGATTTGGCGAAATCGATGCCGGATAAGGTGAAGGTTTTGTATGACTTGGTGAAGGAGTTCGAAGGCTTGAGGGGGCCTGCGTTTAGCTCGAAGTATGAGACTGAAGAGTGGCCGCCTAAGGAGTGGGAGTTGGCGGAGGAGCCGGATTGAGTTTTTGGGTACTTGTTTGCGAATGTCTGGATGGACTGAAGTCCATCCTCCGAGGGAGTTGGGTTCCGGAGATTTCGGGTTAGGTTCTGGTAACTCTGGCGCGTGATTTTCCGTTGTTTCGGGAGTAGAGCGCGAACTGAAGGCAAATGGAGGATCGAGTATGTTGACGCGAAGAGAGATTTTGAAGGGGGCGGTGTTTTCGGCGGGGGCTTTTGCGGTGCCGGGATTGTTTGCGGAATGGGTGCAGACGCCATCGATGACGGAGGGCCCGTATTATCCGGACAAGTTGCCTTTGGATACGGATAATGATTTGCTGTTGATCAATGATTCGCTGACTCCCGCGGTGGGGACGATTACTCACTTAAGCGGGAGGATTTTGTCGAAGAGCGGCTTGCCGATTCGCAATGCGCTTGTGGAGATCTGGCAGGCGGACAATAGCGGGGTGTATTTGCATTCTGGAGACACGGATAATCGCGATCGGCGTGATGCGAATTTTCAAAGTTATGGACGCTTTCTGACGGATTCGAAAGGACAGTACTATTTTCGGACGATCAAGCCGGTACCCTATGGAGCGAGCGGGATTGCGCGGACGCCGCACATTCACTTCAGGATTAGTCGGGGTGGAAAGCGCGCGCTTACAACGCAGATGCTGGTCAATGGACACCCTGACAATGCGGACGACATTTTATTTCGCAGGATAAAGGATCCGAAGGCGAAGCAAACTCTATTGGTCGATTTTAATCCCATGGAAGGGTCTAAGATCGGGGAGGTGTCGGCGCATTTCGATATCGTCTTGGGTCACACGGTAGAGGAGCTGGATGATGGGTCGATTCGCGGCTTAGGCGGGCCTATCTGAAACGAATCCACCGATGATTGGCACGTTTGAGCGCTCTAATGAACTGACTAAAGTCCTATAATGGCGAGGTTGGTTGTAGCTTGTTTACGAGAGTTGCCGCGTATGAATGTGAAGAGTTTGATCGCCCTTGTTTTGTTTGGGTTTGGCCTTGTTTTCGCTTTTGGGGACAAGTCCGAAAAGTGGAGGACGCCTGTCGAAGGACGCTGGGATAGGGAGCGAATCAATAAGTGGTACGCTGAATTGCCATGGCTTGTGGGATGCAATTATTACCCGGCGACGGCGATCAATCAGATCGATATGTGGCAGGCGTCGACTTGGGACCCTGAGCGGATCGATTTGGAGCTTGGCTGGGCGGCTGACATGGGCATGAATACCCTCCGGGTTTACCTGCATGACCTTGTTTGGGGCGATGACGAGTTGGGCCTTTATTAGCGAATGGACCAGTTTTTGGATATCTGCGCTCAGCATGGCATTCGCCCATGGTTCGTCTTTTTCGATGACTGCCATTTTCCAAACCCGATGTTGGGCGCGCAACCGCTACCAGTCCGTGGCTACCATAATTCGGGTTGGGTGAACAGTCCGGCGAGAGAAGTGGCTTTGCGCTACTTCGAAGGGACGGCCACCAAAGCGGAAGCGGCCCGCTTGAAGGGTTATGTGCAAAAAACGATGAAGCATTTTAGAGATGATGGGCGTGTGTTGATGTGGGAGTTGTATAACGAACCTGGCCGCGGCAATGGTCTGGACGGAGATATGGGTTCGAGTAAGGCAAAGTCCTCCATTGGTGAGAAATCGAACAAGTTGGTTTACGACTCGTGGGTCTGGGCTCGCGAGGTAAATCCCTCTCAGCCGATCATGTCGAATTCTTCGGGTTCGATCGGAAAGAACAACATTTTGATCAATCGGACCAATAGCGATCTGCACTCGATTCACAGCTACGGCGGCAATCCGCGAAAGGGTACCAATGCGGTGGAGCGTTTGCGCGACGAGATCCTAGAGTATCAGAAGGACGGACGACCGGTGATGGTTACCGAGTGGTTGGCTCGGGATAAAGGAAGCGTGGTGGAGACTAGTTTGCCGCTGATGAAGGAGCTAAATGCGGGCGCGGTGAATTGGGGTTTCGTTTCCGGGAAGTCGGGTACGGTTTGGAATTGGGATAGTCGGAAAGACGCCGATGGAAAGAAGATCAGCATCAATCGCGAACGCGCATCCGGAAATGTGATACAGCCAGGGGAGGACTTTCCCGAACCCGAGATTTGGTTTCATGATCTCCTTCGAATGGATGGCACTCCTTTTGATCCAGAAGAAATCGAAGTCTTCAGAAAATTGACGGGAAAATAATGGGCGGCGAAGGACCTCGTTGGTCTGCAGTCATGGGTTGCAGCGCGGCTGGGATCGCTAAACGACGCACGCTTTTGCGTTTCGAGAAATATGATATATGGATCTCGTTAGAGACTCCGATGATCTTTCGATAAATTGACTGCTATGGAACGACGAGAATTTCTTAAGACGACGGCTTTGGCTGCCAGTGGATTGTTTGCCTTGAAGAACGTCAGCCCGGCCGCTTGGGCGGCTTCCGGCGATGCGATGCCTTATGGGCCTTTGGGACGGACGGGCGTTTCGGTTTCCAAGCTGGGGATCGGGACGGCTCCTTTGGGTCGGGATAATACCGATGTAAATAAGGCGAGCGATGTGATTGCGAAGGCGATCGATAATGGTATTAACTACATGGATACGGCTCCCAACTACAAGCGAGGGGAAGCGGAACGTCGTTTGGGGCATGCCTTGAAGGGGAAGCGAGACGAGGTCTTTTTGGTGACGAAGACGGAAGCCGATACCTATGAGGGGACGATGGAATTGCTTGAGCAAAGCTTGAGGCGCATGAAGACGGATCACGTGGATTTGCTGCACTTGCATAATCTCGGGCACATGGAGCGGTGGAGCGATTTGGATTTCGCGTTCAGCGAGGACGGAGCGATGGGCGCTTTGCGTAAAGCGAAGGAGCAGGGGAAGGTACGCTTTATCGGGGCGAGCGGGCATATTCACCCGAGCCGTTTTCATTATGCGATCGATTCTGGGGAGATCGATGTACTGATGAATGCGGTGAACTACGTGAACCAGCATACTTACGACTTCGAGCACAAGGTGTGGACGCGGGCTTTGGAGAAGGATATCGGGTTGGTCTCGATGAAAGTCTTCGGCGGGAATAAGAACAATGAATTTTACCTGCCGAAGGAGGATTACGAAATCGCGCTTCGCTACACGCTAAGCCTGAATGGATTGAGTACGGCGGTGATTGGAGTGAACCACATGGAGCATCTGGATCAGCTGTTGGAAACCTTTCGTCGGGTGGATGCTTTGGACGAGGAGGAATTCATTGAGGTAGCTCAGCGAGGATTGGAGCTCATAAAGGGGGATCCGAAGTTGAAGGCAGCCCACGGTTTGCCCCTGGCTTGATTCTTCTTGGGCGAAGCGTTGTTCGCTTTGATGACTTCCTGGCGGGATCAGGAGAATTGAGCGCGGAGGAATTGGCTACTGTCTCGGTTGGAACCAAATTGATTGCTAAGCGAAGTCTGCCCGCCGGAATGAGCGTCGCCGAGCGCGCCCAGGCCTGAGGCGACATCGAAGATGAAGGTCTTGTCTTCTGCGTTCAGTCCTAGGCTTTCGTAGGAAAGATCGAGTTCCAGTTTATAGTACATCTCGGTAGTCGTCTGCTTTGCCTGGGCCGAGGGAAATTCCTTGAGGTTGATATCTACTACTCTGGCCTCTTCGCCGTTCTTGCTCGGGAGGAAGAAGGCGGATGCGATTGGGGTGTGGGAGTTGCGAGCGACTTGAAATTCGAAGCGAGAACCCGTCCAGCCCGCCATGCGACGGTTGGCTTGGGTGATGAGTGAATCGTTGACCTTGGCGACAATCCGCAATCCTGTATCGGATTTTTGGATGCTGCCTTCGACTGCGGGATTGCCGTCGAGTTCTAGCTCGAAGGGAACGCAACCGGATTCGTCGGCCTCGATGACCTCTCTGATGTTCACGTTTGCTCCTTGGCAGAGTATGTTGGGCGCGGCGGTGTCGAGTTTGAGGTGGAATCCCTGCTCGAAGGCTTCGAGGTTGCGGTAGCTAATGCTCATGCTGCTGGTGTCGTTCGCGGGGGCAGAGAATTGGATTTTCGTTTGCGACCCGAGATCGATCGAGGCGTCGGCAGGATCGAGCTGGAAGGCGATCTCGAGAGCTTCGTCGTTTGGATTGTCTACGCTGAGGATGAGCTTGTTTTCGCTTCCTTTACTTGGGTCGAAAGGACCGTCGGGCGCGAGCTTGGCGGTGACGCGATCGCCGATACCTGCGAAGGCGCGTCCTGAGTTTTTAACTACAGGCGCGAATTCGCCGAGAAAGCCTTCTTTCTGATGAGCTTCGATGAGGTCGTCGCACATGGCCCAGATCTTGTCGAGAGGCAGGCTGGCGGCGGTGTGGGGATCCATCATTGCGGCGTGGTAGATGCTTTCGCGTCTTTTGCCGAGGGCGGCCTCTACGGTGAGTTCTTGTACGTTTATGTTGCTGCGGCAGATCGCGGCGAGTTGGGTTGGGAGGTCTCCGATGCGGGTGGGTTGAATGCCGTTTTTGTCGACCAGACAGGGGACTTCAACGCAGCAGCCGTTAGGAAGGTTGGTGATGAGATCGCGATTGGGAACGTTGCCATAGACTACGGTGGGGTGGTTCGTCTCGCGGGCATTGATGATGAAGGAGCCGTATTCGTGCGTGCGGGGGCGGACTTCGATGTCGCCGTCGTTGCCTAGCAGTTCCTTCTCCGTTTCTTCCCAGGTGGCGATGATGGCTTCGCATCGGCGGAGGTATTCGTCGATTGGGATGTCGAATTCGTCGATCTTATCTTGGCCGTGGTGGATGAAGTAGGGAACGTACTCTGCTTGGTGTTCGCTTGATTCTGTAACGAAAAATCCAGTACGGCGCATCATTTCGAAGCGAACTTTGTTTTGAGCGTAGATCTGCGGATCATCCATCGCTTTGAAGAGAAGCGGGTAGGCGTCTTGTCCTTTGTATTCGAATTCGAGGAAGAAAGCCATGTGGTTGATGCCGGCCACGCGGAAGCTGACATCCTCGTAGGGGAGCCCTGCATATTTGGCCAGCACCTTGGAGGTACCTTGTACCGAGTGGCAGAGCCCGACGTGAGGAATGCCGACTTCTTTGTCGATCGCCATGCAGTTCATGGCCATGGGGTTGCTGTAGTTGAGAAAGAGGCAGTTGGAGGCTCCGTAGTCTGCGATGTCTTTGGCGATCTTGTTAATCTCCGGAATGGTGCGAAGAGAGCGGAAGATGCCTCCTATGCCGAGGGTATCTGCGATGGTTTGCTTGAGGCCGTATTTTCTGGGGATCTCGAAGTCGATGACGGTGCCGGGCTTGTAGCCGCCGACTTGAATGGTGCATATGACGTAGTTGGCGTCGCGGATCGCTTCGCGTCGGTCGGTCGTGGAGCTGAGGGTCGCTTTGACGCCTAGCTTAGCGATGATTTTTCGAGCCATGACATCGGCGACCTTGAGACGGTCGGGGTTGATGTCCATGAGGCAGATACTCGAGGCCGAAAGGTCGGGAAATTGGAGGATATCGCTGATGAGGCTCTTTGCGAAGACTACGGAGCCTGCGCCAATGAGGGTGATTTTCGCCATAATGAAATGCGTTTTGAAAAGCTAAGATTTGAGCCAGTGGCGGGACGTCGCGCTAGGCTTGCCTGGGGTTATAAATGTGATTCTTTTGGGGAAAGGTGATTAGTTTGAGATTGCTAATACCAGCTTGTCGAACATCCAAGTGTGACTTAGTATGCGCAAAATGTGATATGAAGGCTATTTCAGAGAAGGACTATTTGATACGGATGATTCACGGAGCGAGAGAGAGTGCGAGGTCGAGAGACTACTTCTTCGATAACCGCAACAGGGGTGGGCAAGCGGCGCATTGCGTTTTGCAGCGGACGATTGCGGGGAGAGGTTTTTTCGAGCGCGCGGGACGGGTGGAGGCGGTTCCAGAAGGGGCAATGACTGTGTTTACGCATTCGGAGGAATCGTCTTACGGTTATTTCGAGGAGGATCGGGATCCCTACGAGTTTGAGTGGATTGGGTTTACGGGAGGACCTGCCGTTGTATTGATTGAGGAAATACAGAGGAAGGTGGGGTCCATTGTTCGCATTTCGGAGAAGAGCGAAGTCATGCGACATTTTCGGCGGGCCTTTGAATTCGCATCAGGGACCCGCAGGGACCGTTTCAAGTGTTCGGCAGTTTTGTACGAGCTGCTCTTGTCAATTCTAGAGGCTCCTAAGGTCGCGGGGGCTGAGGTCTCTTTGGAGGAGCGAGCTTACGAGATCATTCGGGAGGAATTTTGCTCTCCCGCCAACGTAAAGGAAATCGCGGCTAGAATTGGCTGTAGCCGAGAGCATTTGACACGGCGGTTCGCGAAGCAGTATGGCCGCTCTCCGGCTGAGGTATTGAGAGAGTTGAGACTAGAGCGAGCGAAGGAATTGTTGACGGTCACTCCTATTGCGATTGCGGAGGTGGCGCGGTATTGCGGGCTGCCGGAAAGCAACTCGTTTCATCGGGCTTTTCGAAAGCGTTTCGGCGCGAGCCCGGCGGAGTGTCGCTCAATGGGCGGATGAGCGATCTGCATTACGCCGCTCCTCGCGCCCTGATGGCAGTGATAGCCAATTTGCTGGTTGCCCTGCTGGCTTAAGCGATGAAGTAGCGTTTGGCCCGTTTTGCGATCTCGGGATAATCGACTCTGAATTCGCAGAGGTCGCGGAGTGATTCGAGCTCGGCTTGGTCGTAGCGTTTAGCCTCTTCAGGCAGATTTGCGTAGAGATCTCTTGCGGAAGTGTCTCCGTCCTTCTCGTAGTAGTTAACGTATCTCGAAACGTCCATAAAAGCGTATTGCATTTTTGGAGACAACTCACGACAGGGGCCGCAGCCGGGACACATGGGTAGCGCGGGGACCATGGCGATCTCCTGCAGAGCATTTCGGGCGGACTCTTCGATCTTTTCGTAGGTCCTGGCGGCTTCGGTGTTTTCGATGATTTCCTGTTCGGTTTCCATTGCTGAGCAGATGGATGAAATGCGCTCGTCGCTCCAAACTGATTGGAGCAGCGTTTGATGTGAAGTCAGTCCTTTCTTTTCCAGTTCGGGATGCTGCTTGGGCATGTTAGCGAAGGGCCGCATTTCCTTCATGGAAATGAGGCCAATGCCTTTGTCGTAGCATCGATCTAGGGCTTGATCAAAGGCGTCTCCCTTTTTGAAGAAAGTATTGTATTGCAGCATGATCGCATCGACGAAACCTCCATCTGCTGCCGCGTTTAGGTATTCAAGAAGGGCATCGTCGTGGCAGGAGAAACCGACGAGCTTGGTCTTGCCGGATTCTTTAAGCTTCTCGCAGACTTTGCGAAAGCGATCGCTTTTGGGCCACTCGAGAGATCCTTTTCCGTGTTCCTTAGTTCCGATACCATGAAGGAAGTAGAGATCTATGTAATTCGTATTGAGGACTTCTAGGCGGCCGTCGATAGAGTCCAGCATCAGTTCAGGGCCTTTGGCGGCGGGATCTTTGGTGACCAGGAAGAGGTCTTTTCGTCTTTCCGGATATTTTTTGATCCAAGCGCCGACGTTCTGTTCCGACTCACCTCTTCGGTAGCGAAGGGCGGTGTCGAAGTACCGGATACCGCGTTGCCATGCCAGTTCGAGATATTCGGGGCTGTGATCTTTGACCAAGCCTCCCATGCTGAGCATTCCAACTTCTGGTCCGTTGCGTCCAAGCTTTCTGGTCGGTACGGCAGTTGAGTTAGGCTTGGATGTCGTTTCTTCGGCTTTGGCGTTGGTTTGACCAGCGACTAAAGCAGCTGGAACAGCGACAGACGATTTAAGGAAGCTTCTTCTGGAAGTGGATGATTTCATGGCGACTTAATGCTTGGTTATATACTGAAACTTTAGTGAACGGTTGAAGTGTGTCGTTGATTCCTTCAAAGCGGCGGCGTTACCTGAAGACTGCGTTTTGGACATTTCGCTGCTCGAGGGGCGCGAAGTCTGAGAGGGACATGGCTTTCTTGCCCTCGATCACCACATTTTCGAATATAAAGTCTTTAATGGTGAACTTTCCGCTTAGGACATTGGTGATTCCGCCCGCATATTCGGGGATCTTCTCGAACCAGATGTCTTTCAGGAGGAAGTCTTCGTAGCTGACCTGCTCGGTACGGGAACCGAAATAGAAGAGTCGATTAACCTGAGCATCGACTCGAATATCGATGAAGTACTTGTGTCTCACGGTGAGCTCTTCGGCCCCGCGGAAAGTGCCTGAAAATACGGCTCTATTGGCGGCGGCGTTAGGACCCTTCGGCCTGGTCGCGTAGGCCGTCGGAGAACCCACGCCGTCGGCTCCTGGATTGGGGAGATTGTCCCATTCGCCTCTTAGAACGTCGCAACGACGCACGTATACGGGCGTTGTCTTGTCTTGATCGCCGCCCCAGCCGAACTGGAAGCATGCGCCGTTAACCATGCCCCAATAGACGCAGTCTTCGATGGATCCTTCTGCGGCGTAGGTGGCGTCGTCGTTGACCCGCATGAAGGATCCGCGCTTGTGCTCCCCATGGATGCCGTCGCTGGAAAAGCGCCAACCGAAGGTCTTGAGGTTCTCGTTCATTTCCGCAGATCCGATGCAGAAGTGATAAGGATGAGCAACGAGGACGCCTTCAAAGTGACCAGAGTATCCATTTTCTGGAGATGCCGCTTTGTAGTTTAGAAGCGGCTTCACGATTTCTCCGTCTGGAGTAATCCAAGGAGGGTAGCCATCACGCCAGTTCGGATGGGCTTTGACGAAAGGCCAGCGCGAGCCGATGATCATCCCGCGCCCGAAGACGCGAAAGCCCGGTTTTCTGATATCGACCCGACCATCGACAAGCGTGTCTTGCGGAATGTAGAGGGCGTCATAGGGGCTCTCTTCGGTGATCAAGAGCCGGTTGAGCTCGTCTAGGTAAGGGGAAGATTCGTCGATGACTCCGGTGGGAAGTACGAGAGTGTTTCCCTTTGGAATTCTCGAGGGAGGGTTCAGGAAAAACACTAGGCCGTCCTGCAGCGCGTCGGTATCTCTTTCGGGGGCATTTACCTCTACAAGGATGCTTCGGGTAAATCGATAGGGATCGACTTCGAACTCTACCCAAGATGAGCCGTATCGCTGTGTTTCGGCGAGTTCGCGTAAGCGGGTTGGCTTCAGGCGTAGCGTTTCGATTAACCTTCCATCGATCATTTCGATGCGGATGCGGATGCGTTCATCACTGTCTACTTGAGCGATGTGCACGGCCGTCTGGCTGTGTTTTCGCGGAAGGTACTGAGGATCGAGATAATCGGGCCAAAGTTTATATGTAGCCGTAGAGTGGATACTTGCATCCCAAAGGGATTCGTCGCTCGCTAATTTCACCAGGATGCGGTACTTCTCGGAGACTTTAATGCCTCTTGGGTATTCGTTGCTGTCAGGTATAGGGGTGAAGCGCTCCAAGCTTGCTGGGAGAGAAGCGGCGCTGATCAAGCTCAGCAGGATAGTTAAGAACCCAAGCAAAATATATAATTATTTCTCTTTTTCTTGAAATATTGAAACATAATTTGAGCTTAAACACAGTCAATAGGCAGGTTACACAGTCAATAATCAGGT
>JBCCZW010000081.1:0-10376 GCA_039186805.1 Verrucomicrobiota bacterium | reverse complement strand
GTTTAGGGACAGGCGAACAGCGGAAGACTTCGATCTGCTGGTTGAGTGCCCTGACGAGGTAGAGCCGATTTTGGCGGACAAGGATGCGATGCTTACTGCGGTGAGCAACTTGTTGGAGAATGCCTACAAGTATGGCGGTGACGATCGGAAGATCCTTCTGAGAGCTAAGCCGGTGAACGAAGGCGTCTGGGTTGAAGTAGAGGACTTTGGGGAGGGTATCCCGAAGAGCGAGCGACAGAAGATCTTCGACCGCTTCTATCGAGGCAAGCACACCGCGGGTCCTAATTCGGGAGGAGTGGGCTTGGGCTTGAGCATCGTGTCCTTTATCATGGCAAAGCATGGCGGAAGGGTCGAGTTGGAGAGCGAAGAAGGGAAGGGAAGCGTATTTAAACTGTTAATACCCTATGCATAAGATCTTAATCGTAGAAGATGACCCAACCTTGATGATTGGGTTAAGAGATAACTTCGAGGATGCAGGATTTGAGGTTCTGGCAGCCGCGGATGGGGAGAAAGGCTTGGAGTTGGCTTTGGATGCAGGTCCGGACTTGATCCTATTGGACATCATGCTGCCCAAGGTGAGCGGCTATGAGATCTGCGAGGCGGTGCGGCGGGAAGGGCATGATATGCCGATCGTCATGTTGACCGCGAAAGGCCAGGAGAGCGATGTCGTGCGAGGGTTGGAGCTCGGGGCGGACGACTATGTGAAGAAGCCTTTCGGCATTCGCGAATTGGTCGCTCGAGTGAATGCGTTTTTACGTCGTCACCGATCTTCCGAGATTAAGGTTTTCAGATTCGGCAACTGCGAATTGGACCGCGGAGCTCATCGTTTTCGCAAAGGTGGCGAAACTGTTAAACTGACGGCTAAAGAGTATCGACTCCTTGAATACTTATTGGAAAATGCCGGTAAGGCCCTTGCTCGAAATTCGATTATGAATAATGTGTGGGGAAACAGTCTCATGGTTACTCAGAGGAGCGTAGATCGTTGCGTGACGACTTTGCGTTCCAAGGTGGAAGACGACGTGAGAACCCCCCGATACATCAAGACGATACGGGATGTTGGGTATCGCTTCGAAGGCGAGCTGGAATAGGATCGGCGATTTAGCGAGATTAGGGCGTGGAAGAACCCGTTGTTCTGAAGCGGCGGATTCTTCCAAAAAAGGTAGAGAATTGCTATCGAGCAATCGCTTTATCGCGGTCGATTTCCAAGGAGACTGACTTTGCTTTGCTCCGCGAGTGGTGGTTTACAAATTGAGCCCTATTTCCTCTTGAAAACCGCAGAGCCCAAGGGCTCCACCATTATAGATAAACAAGGATTTGGCACCGCTTGAGAGCGTGGGCAGTCGTTGCTTCATCGCCATGTAGTGCTTTACTGAATATACAGGGTCCATCAAAATACCCTCGGTCCGGGCGATCGAACGGCAGGTTTCGAGAATGGTGGCGTTGACCGATCCGAAAGACTTGGCGGAGGGTGGCGCGAGAAAGTGGAGGTTCTTCGAGAGTTTACTCTGGTCTATTTCGAATGGGAGCGTTGAACCTAGCTGTCGTAGATTTTGACTGAACTCTTCTGGAGAACCCGCTATCAGGGAAATATGGATACGGCGATTGTCGAATTGCGGATCGACTAGGGCGAGTCCCAAGATCAGGCCGATTGCGGAAGCTCCGGAGCCTGAGTCTATGAATAGGTCTGTGAATTCGATGAAGTGTTCGCGCTCGTTTTCCAGGATATCGAGGGGAAGGGTGAGGCTCCCGGGAAGAGACTGAGGTGTGAGGGCACCTTCTGGAATGAGGAAGGCTTTTTTACCGGCGGCCCTCAACGAGTCGACTCGTTGTTGAGCGATGGATACAACATGGGGCCAATCCGCTCGTTCGATTTCAATCAGCTGGGAGTCGTCACAAAGCATCTTGATGAACAGCGCGTTTCCTTTCAATGCGGTGTCGGCTGATTTGCGAACGAACAGCCAAGGATCTATGCGGTGTTCTCTTAGGATTTGGACTAAGCCAGCAAGGTTGTTGGAATTGGAGCCGCCGATGAGTATCGTATCGGTGTAGGATTCTCTCTTAAGGTAAGGGATAAGGCTTGCATACTTTCGTAGTTTGGAGCCCACTACACCTGAGCTAAGCTCATCTTCCCGCTTTATGTAGAGCGCATTTGAGGCGTCCGAGGGAAGAGGGTGGATACGGGAAGACTTCGCGAGCGATCGGTCGACTTTGTCTTGCAGCCAATTGTCTAGATCGGTTTGGCTCATGGTTTGCGATTGGTGTGGTTGGCTTTGAAGCGGTGTTTTTTTAGGTTTATAGTTCTCTCTTCCGAAGTCTCTTTGGGTCTCTAGACTCCATTTTGTTAGGATTGTCTTTTGCGTAAAGGAGATAGCCTCGGAGTCTCTCTCTGAGGCGCGGTAAGTCGCTTTTCAGATTCGCGAGGGGCTAGCTCGATGACTCGGGCTGCATCTTTGGCGGTAGGAGTGTCTCGGCAGTTGGTAGGGTGTTCCGAATTTAAGAGGAGTTGAATTGATATGAAGAAAGTTTTGCGGATAATCCGGAGCTGTCGATTCGCATTTCCGAGAATTTGCTGAAGACCGGAGGAAGCGATTTGCTTGAGGATTTCGAGTTGTATATGAAGTCCTTCGCTCTTCAGAGATCCGCGTGATCTGCAAGAGGAGTTTTCAAGGGTTCTTTGGTTTTGTTGGGCGATGGCGATTTGCGAGAAGGCAAGGCCGATTTGCCTGGACGCGAAGTTGAACAGTCGCCTTGCGAGCTTATCTGATATCTCATCAGAAAAGCAGGAACCGACAGTAAAGTAATCGTCTGCGTACTTCCACTTAGGCGCAACAATGGTCAGTCGTAGTGTTGCGCTTAACTTCAATAGGGTGAGTGATTTATGAAACGCTGTACGCGTGGATTATATGCTATTTTTGGACGGTCTTTCTTGACCTTGGATGGCGGAGTTGGGTTTCATATAGCATTATGTCGCGAAGGATACCCCATAGTCCCTTTGATGCCCATGTCGAAAAGATAAAGCGACTGGTTCAGCTTGAAGGAATCGACGACGCGGAGGCCTTATCGCAGAGAATGGGGATCTCTCATGAACGGATAAAGGGTTTGGCGGATGTTGTGGGCTTGGAGATAAAGAATTTACAGATTCGTCCAGTGCATCGCGGAAGAAGAGCCTACGATGAGCATAGGCCCGATATGGAATCGTTGCTCAGGTTGGAAGCAGAGGATCTGGAGGAGGATAAGGACGTTGATTGAGGGCGCTAGTCGGTTTCTCTCAGTCGATTGAGATCGGGATCGGTTTTCGCTTCTTCGCGGAAGGATTCTTCAAGGTCTATGGCGGTCTTTAGGTGCTCGCGGGCTTGGTCGATTTTGTCGAGGAGGCAGCAGTAACAAGCGAGATTAAACCAGAGGACCGCTTCTTTGGGGTGGAGAGCCAAGGCTCTTTGAGCGACTTCTTTGGCCTCTGAGATGCGTTCGAGCTCGCGTAGGGCGTAGGCCCAATTGACCCAGCCGTAAGGTTCTTGGGGATCTATTTTCGTAAGTTGCTCTGCGGATGCCGACAGGGCTTTCCAGCGCTTCGCAGACAGGTGATGGCGATTCCACATGGCGATGCAGGCAGGGGTTTCCTGACCTTCGTCATCGATAGCTTTGAGCTCCGCCGATGCTTCTCTTAGCATACCTAGATCTAGGTAGCCGTTCGCGTAGCGGATTCTGGTTTCTGTGCGGATCATACCGGAGGTCGGTACTGAAGCGTAAGGGAGGCGGAATGTTAAGAATGAAAAACGAAGAGTGCAGAATAGGGGAAGAGGAAAAGGCTGAGGCTTGAAGAATCGGGAGGTGACGGTTGAGCGGATTTCGGATCTCTCTCGAGATCCGCTACTTAGAGGGGTGGAGGAAGATGGGAGCTTTTATGAAAGTAGGTTTTCTAAGTCTTCGGGGTTGAGACCTTGGGCGAGGGAATCTTCTTGGATTATGGATTCGGCGAGGTCAGCTTTGTCGCGTTGGAGCTGGCGGATCTTTTCTTCGACTGTATCCTTGGCAATGATACGGTAAGCGATCACTTGGGTGGTTTGGCCGATGCGGTGGGTGCGGTCGATGGCTTGAGCTTCGACGGCGGGGTTCCACCAAGGGTCGAAGAGAATGACGTATGAGGCGGCGGTCAGATTGAGTCCGCTTCCGGCGGCTTTGAGGGAAAGGAGGAAGACGGTTTGGGATTTATCCTTTTGGAATTGGTCGACGAGGGCTTGTCGGTTTTGCGTTTTGCCGGAGAGGATGAGGTTGCCGACGTTTCGTTGGTCGAGTTCGCGTTTAAGTATCTCTAGCATGGATACGAATTGGGAGAAGACGAGGACTTGGTGCCCTTCGGCGGCGATGGGATCGATGAGGTCGAGAAGGGCTTGGAGCTTGGCGGGGAGGGGTGCCGGGTCGGCGCCCCGGCCTACAGTTGGGGATGGGCTTTGGTCATCGGACTTACCCGTCTTCGCCTTTGGCTTCGCCGAGGCAGGCTGTCCGATGCTACTTTTTTCTGATTGCTGACTTCTGTCTCCTGACTTCTGGACCAAAGAGGGGTCGCAGCAGAGTTGGCGGAGGCGGAGGAGACTTGCTAGGATGTTGAAGCGGTCTTTGGGGGCGTTGGGGTTGTATTGCTTGAGAGATTGGCGGGCTTTTTCGAGTTCAGCTTGATAGAGTTCTCTTTGTTCGCCTTCGAGTTCTACGCGGATGTCCTTTTCGATGCGTTCGGGGAGGTCTTTGGCGACTTGCGTCTTTAAGCGTCGGAGAAGGAAGGGCTGGATGCGTTTGCGGAGGTTGGCGAGGGCTTGCTCTTGTTCGCCTCGCTTGAAATCGGTGATGAAGCTTTGCTGGCTGCCGAGCAAGTCGGGCATGGCGAATTGCATAAGACTCCAAAGATCGGATACGCGGTTCTCGATGGGAGTGCCGCTGAGAATGAGACGGTGCTTGGCGTTGAGCTTGTAGGCGGTTTTGGCGGTCTGGGATTGGGGGTTTTTGATGTATTGGCCTTCGTCGAGGATGGCGACGTCCCATTTTTGTTTGAGGAAGTAGTCGGCTTGGAGACGGAGGAGGGAGTAATTGGTGACGACGAGGTTGGCGGATGCTTGGGGATCTGAGCTCTGGAGGCCATGCGCGAGCGCAGGCGCTACGGATCGGGTTGAGGGACTGAAAAGGGTTGCTTTGAGGCCGGTTTTGAATTTTTTGGATTCTTGTATCCAGTTGTCGGTGACTGACTTTGGGCAGACGATGAGGACGCGGAGGTTTGATTTGTCGGCTTTGAGCCACATAAGCCAAGTGAGCGTCTGGAGAGTCTTGCCGAGGCCCATGTCGTCGGCAAGGATGCCGCCGATGTTGCGGAGGGCGAGGTGGGTGAGGAAATGAAAGCCTTCGGTTTGGTAGGGGCGAAGGGTGGATTGGAGAGATTTGGGGGGCGAGGGGAGTTTGATTTTTTTGAGCTCGTCGAGGCGTTTTTGGATGGGACGGTAGCTGGGGGCGTTCGAGTGTACTTTACCGGCAATGGCTTCGATTTGGAGGACGTGGAGGCGTTGTGTTTTTTCCGAGAATGGATTGTTGCCAAGGCCAGCTAGATTCTTCAGGAGATTGGCGATGGCGTCTTTTTCGATGCGGCGCCAGCCTTTACCTTTTAGGTAGACGAGTTCGCCGTCGGCTTTAATGAGCTGATTGATTTCCTCGCGGGTGAAGTCGTGTCCTGGAACGGTGGGTACAAGGGTGAGTTCGAACCAGTCGCGGTCTTCGGTGGGTTCAAAACTGAAGTCGAGGGCGAGGGGAGGGGGAGCGTCTTTCCAGGTAGTGTCGCGTTGGGACTTTTTGTAGGCGAGATAGCGGGCGTTTGCGTGGGAGGGGTTGGTGGCGGATTTGAAGTCGTCGGAGAGGGGGATACCTTTTTGGTCGCAGAAGGCGCGGATGGCGTCGGCGTAGTCTTGGGCGGACTTGGGGCCGGCGTCCGGGAGGAAGCGCTTGAGTTCGCGGTACGGCTCTTTGGGCGGGTGGCTGGGGCGGCGTTTATCTTTGGTGAAGGGCGTGAGGTCGTTGGGGTAAAGGGGGAGCTTGCCGTTTTTGGTTTGGGAGAAGAGGCGATTGAAGTTTGGAATGGGGAATGTTGTATCGAGCGAAGCGACACTTGAGGAGCTTTGCGACGAGACATGGGGAGTTTTTGATTGGGATGTGAGTGCCGGGTCGGCGCCCCGGCCTACAGTTGATGATGGGCTTTTCTGCGAAGGACCGGGCCGGTCCTCCCTACCACGGGCTGATCCCTGATTTCTGATCCCTGATCTCTGTAAATGGTCGCGGGTGGCACGGGCGAGGGCGTAGGCGCAGGAGCAATTGAAGAATGTGTCGCAGGTGCAGCTGCCGCTGAGACCGCCTTCGCCATTGTCTTGGAGCTTTACGTAGTGAGAGTCGCCGTTGCGGGTTTTGACGAAGCCTTCGATGAGTTGTGGGGTAACTTTGGATACGCGGGCAGCTCCGGATTCGTAGAGGATAGTGCCTTGGCGTATTTCGTCAGAATCTACTTGAGAAACGAAGCGGGCGAATTTGGTGTCGAATATGAAGGGGTCCACGGGGTGTTCTAAGTGAAAAATGAAGAACGAAGAGCGAAGAAGTTGATTTGGTTGGCGCTTGCTTGGGATTTCGCGGAACGACCCATAACCTAACTGCTTGTGGGCGATTGGGGGTCTTGCCGGTTGTGATTATTTTTGATCTGGTTTTGAGGAGTTTGGCTGTTGCGGCGTTAAGGCGATGCCGCCGTTTTGGATTTGGATTTTTCTTTGTTTGTAGAGATTGCCGATGGCTTGTTTGAAGGCTTTTTTGCTGCAGTCGAAGGCGCGGCGGATGACTTCGGGGGGCGTTTTGTCGTCGTAGGGGAGATAACCTTTGTGGGCTTCTAGCTGTTGGAGAATCTTGTCGGCGAGGGGTCCGACTCGGGTGTAGCCGGCGTTGTCGCGGCGGAGGTCGAGCTTGCCGTCGGGGCGAACTTTTTTGACGAAGCCTTTGAGGGCTCGTCCGTATTCAAGTTTTTCGGACAGTTCGTTTTTGTAGAGGAGGCCGCGGTATTGGTGGTCGACGATCGCGTTGTAGCCGAGGGGCGTTTCGTCGAGGATGACGAGGTCGACTTCGGCGCCGGGGGCGTAGCGAGGACGGTATTTGGAAAGGTGACGGTTGAGGCGAGCGCTGGCGACGATGCGGTTGGTTTGCGGATCGAGGTGAATGTAGACGATAGGGGTGTGGCCGACGTCGACGCGGTTGGGTTGTTCGCGGAAGGGGAGAAGGAGGTCTTTTTGAAGGCCCCAGTCGAGGAAGGCGCCGACTTGGCGGTTGATGCCGACGACTTCGAGTTTTGCGAATTGACCGATGGTGGCTTTGGGGATTTCGGTGGTGGCGACGAGGCGGTCTTCAGAATCGAGGTAGACGAAGACGGTGAGTAGGTCGTTGATGGATACGTCTTGGGGGACAAGGCTACCGGGAAGAAGGATGTCGCCGTGTTCTTCGCCTCCGTTAAGGTAAAGGCCTTGCGGGGTGTCGCGGAGGATGGGGAGGCGATTGAATTTTCCGATGTCGGCCATGATTTAAGTGAAGAGTTAAGAACGAAGAGTGAAGAGTTGGAAGTGAAATGGGTGGGTGTTTTCTCAGAGGCTCTGCTGCCGGGTCAGCGCCCCGGCCTACAATTTTTGGAGTTATTGGGCGAGGGTTTGGATGCGTTGGGGGATGGTTTGCTTTTCGCAGAGTCGGACGAAAGCGAGGAGGAGGCGGGCTAGGAATAATGGGGGATGGGCGATTTTTTGGGCGAAGGAGGCGATGGCTTGGTCGCGTTCTGAGATGAGTTGGGATTCATGATCTGGGGATTTCGTGTGGGCGAGTTCTAGGGCCTGCTGCCATGCTTTGTCGCGGGCGTATTGGAGGCTGAAGAGGGCGAGCTTTTCGTCTTTACGCCCGAGGAGGTGGTCGATGAGGCCGAAGGCGCTGAAGAAGCGAGTAAGCCGGCGTTGGGTGTCGTCGATCATCTCGCCAAGGATGGCGTTGATCTTCATGAAGTCAGATTTGAGGGAGTGGATGTCTTCGGGAGCGGTTTGTTTGGCGGCGATGCCGAGATCGAGGTTGATGTGGGCATTCATGCCCAGAAGGAGGTGTTGGAGGATGATGAGCTTTCGGTTGGCGGCGTTGTCGAAGGCGGCTTGCCAGGAGGCGGTGGGGAAATTGGGTGGGGTGTCGGACTGAAGTCCAACGTCCTTGTTTTGTCTGTAGGCGTTTAGGTAGCGCTGCGCGAAGATGACGTCGAGGCGTTCCATGCGAGCGGGGTCTTCGAATTCGGATTGCTCGATGCCTTGTTTGACGCGGCGAGTAACGCGGAGGTAGAGGGCGGCAAAGTAGCCGTTGGGAGAGGCCGTGGTCTTGTTCTCTTCGACGATCTCTTCGAGTTGGGTGATGATGGCGTCGATGGACATTTGTTTAAGTGAAGAGTTAAGAGGGAAAAACGAAGAGTTTTAGGATGTGTGATGAGTGCTCTGAGGAGGATTGGGAATTTGGATACGGCTATGAGGTGACTAGGGCTTTGGCTAGGAGTTGTTTGAGGCGCGTTTTGTCGGTGGCGGTGGTTTTGGCGACGAAGCCGGCTCGGTGGGCGAAGTGGACGTCGGTTTCGGAATCGATTTGGGTGAAGTCGAGGGCTTTGCTGTCGTCGTATCGGGAAAGTCCATACCCTTCGCTGCGACGGTCGGGGTAGATCATGCCGATGACTTCGGATTCGAGGCCTTTGGTGAAGACATAGCGGCCAAGGCCGGCGGAGGGTTCGGCTGGGAGAGGATCCGTGCGGGGAAGGAAGATGAATTTTCGGTTTTCGACTTCCCAGATCTGAGCGTGTTTTTCGATGAAGACGAGGCGGGCTTTCATTTGCTCGACGTATTCGAGCAGGTCTTGGCCGACGATTTGCATGATCTCGTAGAGGAGTTCTCCGGGCTTCACTTCGCTGGCTTGGGCGAAGCGGCGGAGAAGAGTGACGTCGATGGGGGAGACGAGCTTGGAGAAGATGTCGCGGTCGACGCCGAGTTCTTTTGCGGTATTGTTGGGGCCGCGGCAGTCGAGCCATTCGGCGGTTTCTAGCCAATCGCAGAAGAGGCGGGCTTCGTCGTAGAGCTTGAGGTGTTGGAGGACGAGCGAGAGCGAGCAGGTGGGGGTGGCGTCTCGGTCAAATTGGTGGTGGTCAAAGTTGTTTTTGGCGGGGTTGTGATCATGGCCGACGTCGATGACGGCGACTTGGGGGTTTTCGAGATCCTCGGGGGTGGGCTCGCGGCGGACGATGGCGACGGGGTGCTTGGCGATGAGGACGCAGCAGGCGAGGAATTCGTCTTTGTGAGAGCCGCCGGGATGAGTGAGGATTTGCGTGAGCATGGAAGGAGAAAGTAGTCAGTAGTGAGGAGTGAAAAGTGAGTAGTGAAGTTGAGAGGCGGGACGGTAGGGGAGGTAGGTGGGAGAGCAAGGGAAATGGTTGGAAGTTGTTTCGGAGCGGTACTTCTCGACTGTCGTTACGTTCGGTACTCGACTTCCGCTGCGGGGGCGCTTGAGTTTCTTTCTTCGGTGAAGTTCTTTAAGCGGCATTGGCAGTTGGTATTGATGACGGCGGTTGTATTCGCTTGTTGGGGACTGCCGGTGGTCTATCCTTTGAAGTTGCTAGTCGTTTTTCTGCATGAAGCTTCTCATGCGGTGGCGGCTTTGGTTACCGGAGGCGAGGTGTTGGAGCTTGGGCTGTCTCCGCAGGAAGGGGGTCACGTAGTTTCCAAGGGCGGAAACGGATTTCTGATCGCTTCGGCGGGATACTTGGGTTCGCTATTATTTGGGGTGGCGATTTTTATGTCGGCGGTTCGGACAAAATGGGATCAGGTGACAATGGTCGTTTTGGGTGTATTCATTATTTCGATAAGCGTACTCTATGCGAAGGAGACATTCGCATGGGCTTTTGGCTTGATGGTAGGGGGAACAATGCTTTTGGCGGCGAAGTTTTTGGGGAAGAAGATTAATGATTTTCTCTTACGGCTGATTGGCTTGGTGAGCATGATCTATGTGCCTTGGGATATTTTTTCCGATACTCTGGCGAGGTCGGAGCTGAGGTCGGATGCTCGGATTATCGCAGAAATGTATGGGGGCACTACAATGATGTGGGGAAGTTTGTGGCTTTTGCTTAGCCTTTGCGTGATTTGGTGGTGTTTGAAGGTGAGTTTGAGGAGAAAGAGCAATATCTAGTTAGCTGATAGCTATTGGCTATTAGCTGTTGGTTAAGACGGCGGTCAAAGAGCATACACTCGATTATAATTTTTATAGTGTTGTTAGGACATAAGAGGGGGGTTAAAGTTTTGTGGGTT
>JBCCZW010000080.1:0-10376 GCA_039186805.1 Verrucomicrobiota bacterium | reverse complement strand
TAAATGGATCGGTGGTTCCGGTGGGTCTCGATTTGGAGAATCCCTACACTACTCCAGCCGAGACTGATGTCGACATTTGGATAGGCTATGGTCGTAAGATCATGGACGAAAAAGTAAATATGCATGTTTCGCTGAATGTTCGGAACCTTACGGATAGCGAAGGCTTCACCGCTTTACAGGCTAACTCGGACGGTCAAGATGCAGTTTTTCGTATTGAGCAGCCGAGAACCTTTTATCTAACGACGACCTTCAACTGGTAGTCGAATATTGGATATATTTAGAGCTTTAAACGCGCCTCGGTCTTATTGACTGGGGCGCAGGAAGTTACTGAAGCTCATCGGATATATTTAGATTGGTTTACTGTAGACGCGGTCGCTGACCGTGAAACGCGATCAGCGATCGCGTCTACAAATCTAAGCTTATGTCGAAACTGAGAATAGCGTTCGTTTCTGTTTGGCGGTGAATCGTCTTGGAACAGCAATGGTTTGCGAGGGCCTCGTCGCTTTGTTTTCTATAGGGGTAGGGGCCTGGCTGCATTTCGAGACGCTTGAGCGGAGGGCGCTATTGCCGGATCGCTCTGGCTTGTCGGGTATATCAGAGCGGCTGGAAGCAGAACTGCGGTCGGTTGAGGATTCCCTCGTCGGCTTGTTTTCCGCTGAAGACAGATGGATCGAGCTTGGGATGCTGTATTTGGCGAATGGTTACGGAGACATGGCTAGGGAGTCCTTTGCTTTGGTGTCCTCCCGAACGAGGGAATCGAATCCGAAGCTCGAGTATTTTCTGGGACGCATCGCTCAGGAGGAAGGCCGGATGGAGGATTCCGTTTCGCGCTTAGAGGTCTTGGACTATGCGCCAGCCTTGCGATTGCTAGCGGAAACGAAGCGCAAGCTAGGCCAACAGGGTGAGGCGAAAGCAATCTATGAAGCCCTGCTGAAACGGGATCGGGGAGACGTTTCGGCATTGGTGGGCTGGATCAATCTGAGGGCTGCTGAGGGAGAAAAGGGCCTTGCGTTGGAAGAGGCTCTACAGGCCCGCCTTCGACATCCGGATTCGATTGCCTTGAGTCGGCTGACCATTCGCTTGTTGGATCGAATGGGTCGGTCGGAAGAAGCGGAGGAGATTCGGGCGGCGATTGGAAACAAGCACGATGCCCCTGAGGCGGACCCTTGGTGGGACGACTTGCGTCATTATTGTTTCGATACACAACGCTTGTCCTTCGATTTTGAGCGGTGGTTTAAAGCGAACCGGCTGAAGGAAGCTTTCGATCGAATTGATCGAATCGAGGAGATTGATCCTGAGAGTGGTCTGGGCCCTTACTTGAGAGGGTTTGCGAACTATGAACTGTCGCAAATGGCGACGGCGGCGGTTCATTTGGAAGCAGCCTATCATTTGGGTTTCGATTCGAGGAGCGTTTTGCCTTTGCTCGTGGCTAGCTATGTAAAGACCGGTCGTTTCGAAGAAGCTGAAGCATTAGCGAAGGGCGGTCTGAAAGAGGATCCTCGTTGGCTCGTATTGATGCTCTTTTTGGGAGAGGCCCAGTTCGAGCAAAAGAAACTAGCCGAGGCTATTGGGAGTTTTCGGTCCTGCCTGAGAATAGACGAAGGGAGCCTAAAGGCCATGCGTTACCTTGCGCGAATTCACGGGGAGCAGAACAATATAGCCGCCTCGTTGAAATATCTTGAGGAGATTAGGAAGCGTTCTCGTGAGGACGTCATTTCGCGGGCGATGTTGGGTCAAATGTATAGCGATCGGGGAGAAGGCGGAAAAGCGATTGGACCCTTGCGCGAAGCCTATGAGTCAGATCCCAGCAATCAAAGG
Organism: Verrucomicrobiota bacterium; assembly: GCA_039186805.1. Classification (GTDB taxonomy): domain Bacteria; phylum Verrucomicrobiota; class Verrucomicrobiia; order Opitutales; family Opitutaceae; genus JBCCZW01. The sequence continues at coordinate 8,558 of JBCCZW010000080.1, read as the reverse complement.
GTGAACGCGCTCTTGAGCGGCGTCTGCTTGGACTTGGGCGATGCATTGCGGGAGGAAGGTGATCTAGAGGGCGCGCTGGCCTATTACGAAGAGGCGATCCAATCGTATCCAAATAATGAGGATGCTTACTTTAGGGCCTCTCGCAGTCACGCGACTTTGGGCGACTTAGTGTCGGCGGCTTCCATTGTGGAGAGCTTGATTGTCGAGAATGGCGAGTCGGGTTATACTTATTTATTGCTGGGAGATATTTATGGAGCTAAGGGAGATTTTGAAAAAGCGCTGGAAGCTTGGACGCATTCTATGTCCTTGGCGAAACGCAACGGCGAAGAGCGATTGTATGCAGGGGCGGGCGCTCGCATAGAGTCCCTGCGGTCGGAAGAGAGGCAAAGATAGGAAACTGGATTCGATGAAGGCGAAACGGTTTCCATATGTAAGCGTTATCGCGCTCTTCGCGTGGTCGCCCGTGGAGGCGAGATTGAATGATGCGAGTCAAGAATCGGGGATCGATTATATTCATGCGATCGAGGCAGAAGTGCCGACGATCCAGGAGCTGGGATTGGAGCGAGAGACGGTGACGATTGTATCTAATCATGCAGGGGCAGCGGCGGCGGATTTGAATGGAGATGGATGGACTGACTTTATTGCGGCGAGGTATCAGAAAGCGCCGGCTATATATATTAATCAAGGCGAGGGAAATTTTGCGGAGGAGGGTTTGGAGCGTGGAATGGAGAACGCTACGGATGCGGCTGCTTTCGGTATTGGAGATTTAGATAACGATGGCGATCAGGATATTTTTGCGGTCCCTCACTATGGGGAACGCTTCTTTCTTTTGATAAATGATGGCAGTGGGGTATTTACGGAAGAAGCGGTAGCGCGCAATGCGGCGTTGGAGGCTTCGCTGGATCTTCACGAAGGCTATTCCGTGTCCTTGGTGGACTACGATCTTGATGGGTATTTGGACGTTTATGTGAACGAATGGGGACCGGAAAGCGAAGATGAGCGAGCGCTTCATTCGGTTCTGTTGCGAAATGAAGGAGAATCAAATCCGGCCCGCTTTGAAAATGTAACTCAAGCGGCGGGTCTCTTGCAGCCCGCGAGCGGTCAAGGTTCGCAGCGCGGCTTTTCCAGCGCTTGGGCGGATTTCGATGGGGATGGCTGGCCTGATTTGTACCTAGTGGCAGACTTTTCAAGCAGTCGCATGTATTGGAACAATGGTGACGGTACCTTCACGGATGGGACGGAAGCAGCGGGTTTGGGAACCGAGGAATTCGGCATGGGGGTGGCCGTGGCGGATTATGACCGGGATGGCGATTTGGATATTTATGCCAGTTCGATTTACGATGAGGCCATATTTTTGGCAGACGGTACCAACAACGGCAACCGTATGTATCGAAATGTCGGCGACAGGCGGTTTATTGAAGTCTCTGAGGAAAGTGGAGTCCGTCGTACGGGTTGGGGTTGGGGAGCCGCCTTTTTCGACTATGAAAACGATGGGGATGCCGATTTGATAGTGACCAACGGATCGGATTCGGCTGCCTGGGGAATCGGTTCGCCAAACGAGGTTCCCCATCTCGCTGCCTTGGACGATCAAACGGTTTTGTTTCAGAACGATGGGTTTGGAGGCTTCGTGGAGACCTCGGCCTTTTCCGGCGTGGTCGATAAAGGCTTAGGTAAAGCGGTGGTTGTGCTCGATATGGAAAACGACGGGGACGAGGACGTCATTGTTACGCAGACTTTTGCCAGTCCGGTGGTTTATCGAAACGACGCGAGTGAAAACGGGAATGATTGGATTCGTTTTCGTTTCCAAGGGACGCTTTCCAATCGCGATGGGGTGGGGGCCATTGTCGAATTAATCGAAGACGAGCGTTTGCAGACGGCTTTGTACAGTCCCACGAACGCTTACATTGGGCAAAGGGAGCCATTCCTTCATTTCGGTTTGGGTGTAAGTGATGGAAGCGTGGATACGGTATTGGTTAAGTGGCCGAGTGGAGCGATTCAGGAATTGTCAGACTTGTCGGCTAATCAAGTCCACACAGTTGTTGAGCCCGACATTGCCTTGCTCCCTCCAGTGTTCAGCTCCGACTTGGAAGGCGGCGTTTTCGATTTTGGCGAGGCTTTTGCGTTGAGAGTGGAGCTTGCGGGCGGTCCGGCGGCGAGTTTCGTTTGGGAGAAAGATGGGGAAGTGATTGAGGGAGCGCGGGGACCGGTCTTTTATCAAGAGCGTTTTCAGCCTTTCGATATTGGGACTTATCGAGTGACTGCTCAGAATGCGAATGGGGAAACGATGTCGTCGGAAGTTGTTGTAGGAACGTCTTCAAGTTTGGAAGGAAAGTCGGTGGCTCGTCTGTGGAACGAGTTTTTGCTCGAAGCGATCAGGAAGGACTTTCCCGATCCCACGATACACAGTCGCAATCTATATCACGTTTCCGCGGCCATGTGGGATGCGTATTGGGCCTGCCAGACAGATGCCTGGGAGTCGGTTTACCCTGTCTTTGTGAAGGAGTTTGCCGCTATAGAAGGATTGTCGGGAGACGCACTTCTTGAGTTTCGAAAAGAGGCGGTTAGCCATGCCGCTTATCGGGTACTGACCCATCGCTATGCGGAGAGTCCTGGCAAGGAAAGGTCGCTTTACGGCTTTCGCTGGTTGATGGAGCAGCTGGGCTTCGATCCCGATAATCAGAACCAATCAGGAAGTTCAGCGGCGGCTCTGGGGAACCGTGTTGGATTCTTGACGATCGAGAAAGCCTTGCTCGATGGGTCTAATGAAGGAAATGGATATTTGGATACAAGCGCTTACCAAGCAGTGAATGAAGCGATGGTGTTCGGGCTGTCCGGTACTGAGCTGGCCGATCCCAATCGCTGGCAGCCTTTGGCTTTCGACTACTTGGTAACGCAGAATGGAATTCCAATCGGTCAGTCGGTTCAGACTTTCTTAGGCGTCAATTGGCGAGAAGTCGATACCTTCGCCTTGCCGAAGGCCAGTTCGAATGCAATCAGCTTCGATCCTGGACCTCCCCCTTTATGGGGAACGGAATCGGAGCAGGCTTATATAGAATCCGCGCTGGAGGTGATTCGGTATTCTTCCCTTTTAGATCCTAGCCAGAGTGAGCGGATCGATATCTCTCCCGGCGGACGTTTGAATAATGACTTGGGCCAAAACGATGGCGCGGGGCATGAAATAAACCCATTCACTGAGACCGCTTATGAGGAAAATTGGGTAAAGCATGCGGACTATGGGCGTATTCTGGCGGAGTTTTGGGCGGATGGACCCTCTTCGGAAACGCCGCCGGGACATTGGAATGCATTGTATAACGAGATTAGCGATCACCCTTTATTCGCTAGGAAATATGCCGGCGTGGGAAAGGTTTTGAGCCCCTTGGAGTATGACATTCGCGCTTACTTGGCTTTAAATGGAGCGATGCATGACGCGGCGGTGGCCGCTTGGACGCTGAAGCGTCAGTATGACTACATTCGGCCTGTATCCATTATTCGGTACTTGGGAGGCTTGGGGCAATCGAGCGATCCGAATCTGGAGAGTTATCATCCCCGCGGCCTGCCCTTGGAAGCCGGGTTGGTAGAGCTGGTCACCGAGGAAAGCGTAGCTTTGGGCGAGAGGCATGAATATCTGTCGGACCACATCGGTAAAATCGCTCTTTATTGTTGGGCGGGCGAGCCAAGCGATCATGAAAGCGAGTATGGGGGAGTCGATTGGATCTTGGCCGAGAATTGGATGCCTTACCAGAGAAGCACCTTCGTGACGCCGGCCTTCGCAGCCTACGTTTCAGGTCACTCGACCTTTAGTCGGGCGGCCGCCGAGGTCTTAAGCTTGTTGACGGGCAGTCCCTTCTTTCCGGGCGGCTTGGGGGAATTTCGCTTCGAGGGCGGAGAGTACTTGGAGTTTGAATACGGCCCAAGCGAGGATGTCGTTTTGCAATGGGCGACTTACTACGATGCGGCAGATCAGGCCGGGCTCTCTCGGCTGTATGGCGGGATTCATGTGGCGGCGGACGACGTAGTCGGCAGGATTCTTGGGGCGAGAGTGGGTGTTGAAGCTTTTTTGAAGGCGTCGGCTTTAGGCGGAATAAGCTCGGCCGATTCCCCCTTGGATTTCATCTCTCATGAGCAACGGCTGATTGGTGGAAGAAAGTTGAGCTTGAGCCGCGTTATCTACTCAACGCAATCGGAGGGCGTTTTGAGCATTTCTCGTCCCTTTGATGAAGCGCTTTTCCTAGCAGATCCATTTGCGAATAGCGGCGGCGTCTATTGTTTCGGCGAGGAAGGATTGATTCGCAATTATATAGTGGGCGAAGGGGTCCGAGGAATTGAGGCGAGCGGATATGTGGATGGAACGGATGAAAGCTTTGAAATCGAGTTCGAAGTCCGGGGAGCGGCGCTCAACGTTTTTATCATGCGCGGAAGTGAGGCGTCTGACGAAATCTATAAGGGTGTCAAGCTCTTGAGCGATCCGGTTTTGATATTGTCTAGACGAACGGTCGACGGATCGTGGGAAGAGATCGATCGGAATGACGATTGGCTGCGGCACTCATCTGCTTCATTAAGCGAGACAGTTGGCTTGAGGGAGAGTATGCGACCTTTCCCGAAGGAAGGCAAGGAAGCTGCGTTGGTCCGACAATTATCGGCTGGCTATTATCGTTTGCGCTTAGAGGCGCCGGAAGGCGAAGAAGGCTTGGCGACTCTCGAATTGAGAGCGTCTGTTTATGAGGAGGTGGATTTGTGAGGCCTGCGTTGTGGCTCTTGCGTTTTTGGTACCTTTGGCCATTCGCATTCCTGACGGCGAGCTGTCGGGATAGCGCTCCGGCGCTCGAACCAGGGCTTCCGGTTCAAGCGGTTACGGGTGTTGCCTTTCGAGAAATCGGAGAAGCGACTTCTGGAAACCCATGGATCACGGATCTGAAAATAGCGGACTTTGACGGAGATGGTTTGAAGGATGTTTTGGTCTGCGAAGGGCGTGAGGGAATTTTGACGCTTATTCGTCAGGTTTCTTTGGATACGTTTGAGGAAGAGACGATATCTGATGGCTTAGAGGGCGTTGCTTGCGTGGGAATCGTGGACTGGGAAGGAGACGGCGATCAGGATATTTTGTTGGCCTGTATGGGGATCGTGACGCCGAGCGTGGGCAATATCGGAAAGGTGTTCGCTTTGGAAAACTTGGGAGAGGGTCGCTTCGAGAAGCGCCTTATTCTCGAAGAGGCGCCACGGGCGAATTATGTGGGCGTGGGCGATTTGGATGGCGATGGGGATTTGGATCTCTCTGTGGGGCATTTCGGGTATCATGAAGGGGAACTGCGTTGGTTGGAGAACCGTGGAGAGTGGGCTTTTACGAGTCATTTGCTTTTGGATCTGCCAGGCGTGATACATGCGCCCTGCGTGGATATCGATGGCGACAGCGCCTTGGATATCGTGGCCCTGGTGTCTCAGGATTCCGAGGAAGTGTATTGCTTTTATAATGACGGGAAGGGGCATTTCGAATCCCGCATCCTCTTCGGTTCTGCAAATCGTGATTACGGTAGCAGCGGTTTGACAGTGGATGATTTGGACCAGGACGGCGACCTGGATATCATTTACACGAACGGCGATGGTTTCGACTATGCGACGCCAGGAGCGCGCCCATGGCATGGTGTCCAATGGCTTGAGAACCTTGGGGAGAGAAAGTTCGTCTATCATCGCATTGGCGATTTTTCGGGAGCCTACAGTCCGGTCATTTGCGACTATGATGGGGACGGGCGGATGGACGTGGTGGTTTCGAGCGGTTTCAACGACTGGTCGGACGCGTCTGCAGTTTCGATGGGCGTTTTTTTGAATATGGGAGAGCGGGATTTTCGCCTGCAAGCCTTGGCGACGCATCCGACTCATATCCTAGTGGTGGACGCGGATGATTTGAACGGGGATGGAAAGGTAGAGTTGGTGAGTGGAGGTTTTTATTTTTATCCGCCCTTTGGGGATGTGAAGCGCATTGGCCTATGGAGGCAGCTCAATTGAAATACTAAGGAAGTATGGAAAAACGGGATACGAAAGTTTCTGATCAACGAAAAAGCGGAATTCCTTTTTGGGAGAAGTTCGCCCTTGGAGTGGGCCAGTTGCCGGTTTTTTTGGGCAATACTTGCTCGAAGTCCTTTGCGGTCCCGGTTTATCAAATGACCTTGGGCTTGAACCTAAACCTGATGGCGGTGGCGATGTTTATCCCGCGCATTTGGGATGCCTTTACGGATCCGCTTATGGGCCGTATTTCGGATAACTTCCGATCGAGGTACGGGCGACGAAAACCTTTTATTTTCGTCGGAGCGGTTTTGATGGGACTTTCCTTCGGCGCAATGTGGATGGTGCCTGAGAGTCTGCGGGGCAACGATTGGGCGTTGATGGTCTACTTGGTGGTTGGGATGTTGGTTTTCTATACCTGCTTCACCCTCTTTTCGGTGCCTCTCTATAGTCTGTCTTACGAGATGACTCCCGATTATGATGAGAGGACGAGTGTTGGCGGATTTATGGGATTCTTTCACAAATGTGGAGAGTTTCTATATAATTGGATTTTTCCGCTTACCGGTTTGGCGATTTTCGCTTCTGTAATGGAGGGCGTTAGATGGGTTGGTTGGGGAGTTGGAATCTTTCTCCTTTTGGGGCTGGGCGTGATCCCCGCTTTGTTCGTCAAGGAGCGCTATCAGAAGGTAGCCAACGCTCAGGAGAAGGTTCGTATATTGCCGAGCTTAAAGGAGTCCTTACGCAATCGCGCTTTTCTCGTGTTGCTGGGCTTAACGATTTGCCAGGTTTTGGCGGGAATGTTCGCCAGCCAGATTGATTATTATTTATTGGTATACTATATGTCCGACGGCGATGTGGGACTTGGGTCCATTAAGAAAGGGCTGCTTTCCTCGGGCTATTCGATTGTAGGTATCGCGGGGATTCCGGTCGTGCTTTGGCTGTCGAAGAAGTACGGGAAAAAGGGAACCCTGATTTTGATCTACTCGCTCGTCATTATCGGCGGCGTATTGAAATGGTGGATATTCACGCCTGGACAGTGGTTTCCGTTTCTCAATGATTGGATCGATGCGGTTCCATTTTTAGGGGATTGGCTGCCCGACACTCGCGGGGTGGAGTTCAAGATTCTGTTGGATCCGATCTTTTCGGGGCCGGTATGGATTGCTCTAGGAATGCTAACGCCGTCGCTGTTGGCGGATATTTGCGACGATGATGAATGGCGGCATGGCGTGCGACGGGAGGGCATGTTTGGCGCCCTATTCTCTTGGGTGCAAAAGCTGGGCTTTTCCGTTTCATTTTCGCTTTCGTTTGTGACGCTCTCTTTGACCGGTTTCGACGAGGAGATGGGCGGGAGTCAATCGCCCGAAACCTTTTTTATGATGCGACTGATTTTGTGCGTTTCACCGGTCTTGTTTGCGGCCATCGCGATTGCGCTAATGCGTAGGTATCCGTTGACCAAGGAAAGGCATGCGGAGATTCGGAGCGCTTTGGAGAAACGTCGGGGACGAGTGGATTAAGAAGAGGAAGAGAGTATGTTATTGATTGAAAATTTGGATACAGATTGGCTCTTTCGTCGAGACGAAGAAGGACGTTTTAGGGAAGGGGTTTCTTTGCCTCATTCGCCGTTTGTTTCGGACTTAGATGGAAATGAGCACTGGTTTGGGACCTGCGAGTATATACGTTCAATGAAAGTTGATTCTCAATTTTTGGGGATGCAAATCGTATTGCGCTTGGGAGGAGCTATGCAGCGTACTACAGTCTATCTCGATGGCGAGTGGGTGGGTGAGCATAAGGGAGGGTTTTTGCCTTTTGAGATTGATCTGAGCAGATATACGATCATCGGCGAAACACATGAATTGAGAGTCGAGATATCGAATCGATGGGACCCGGATATTCCTCCGGGGAAGCGATTCGAAGAATTGGATTTTTGTTGGTATGGAGGGCTCTATCGCGATGCAGCGCTGGTCGCTTATCCAGAATCAAGGATCGAGAGTAACCTGCGGGGCGGCGAATGCGAGCAAGGTGGAGTTTTAGTTCAGACTTTAGCTTTGGAAGCGTCTAAGGCCCTGCTCAAAGTGACGGTTTTGGCAAAGCTGAAGATTGGAGAGAAATCAAGCGATTTGGGGCTGCGCGTTTCGGTCGGCAGATCGGGCCGAGAGTCACCTCAGTTTGAAGGGTTTTATCCAAGATCGGATTGGCGAGAAGGACCTGGAGGCGGATTTGAATTCGAGTTTGAAATAGAGAATCCACGTCTTTGGAGCGTGAGCCGTCCTCATTTGTACGATTGCAGGGTCGATCTCGTTCGTGTAGGAAATAGTCAAGTGGATAGCGTTCGGACGCGCTTTGGGATTCGAAGAATCGGTTTTTCGAGAAGCGAGGGATTTACTTTGAATGGGGAACGACTTCAATTGCGCGGCGTTAATCGCCATCAAGAGTATCCGTATGTTGGATATGCAGTGCCGCCTGCGGCTCAGTATCGAGATGCGGTACGTATCAAAGAGGCGGGGTTCGATTATGTGCGACTCTCCCATTATCCGCAGTGCAGCAGTTTTTTGGATGCTTGC
>JBCCZW010000079.1:0-10384 GCA_039186805.1 Verrucomicrobiota bacterium | reverse complement strand
GAACGTCGGACGATCCGCGTCTTGGACGTGGGTTGCGGTCGTGGGGGGCTCTTGAGAGATCTCTTGGAGTGGAATGAGTCTCTAGGGAGCGAGGGGTATCGGTTGGAGGTTTATGCGAGCGAGGTTTTTGAGCATCGCGGCGCGGAGCCGGGTTTTTTCGAGAAGCTAACGGAGGATTTGAAGAATGACTTTCCTGGCGTGGATTGGAGCGATCGGATTCGGCTCGCAGACGCTTCCTCGGATTGGCCTTTCGAGGAGAGCTATTTCGATCTGGCGATATCAAATCAGGTGATAGAGCACGTTGAGGATCTGAGGCATTTTATGAGGGAGTTGGGACGGGTATTGGCTCTAGGCGGCGTAGCGTTGCATTTCTATCCTTCGCTGGAAATTTGGGTAGAACCTCACAGCGGAGTGCCTTTCGCTCACCATGTTGGAGGCGACAAGAAACGTAGGGCTTGGATTAAGCGTTGCTCGAAGTGGCGATTAGGCAAGTTCTCGAAATACAAGCGTGAACGCGGTACAAATTTAGACGGTTTTGCTGACGAGTTTGTGAACTATCTGAGCCGTTATGTGAGTTTTCGGAGCTACGCTCGGGTGGCTGAACTGGGAGAGCGGGCTGGAATGGACATCAGTCATGTAGCGGGGATTAATCTGATGGTTCGTTGGTTGGGCTTTCTTGGCAAAGGCGTAAAGCCTTTCGAGACTTGGGAGACCTCCGGTTTGACGCCGTTTCTGTCTCGGCTCTCTCCGATCTTGTTACGCCAGCGCAAAAGAAAGACCCTCGCGCGGTGCGCTGAGGGCCTTGCAAAGGAGAGCCTGAAAGGTGGATTACCAGGCGAGTTGCCAGCCGGCTGTAACTGTAAGGTCTGTCTCTAGTTGGTAGCCGTTGAGGTCTTGGTAGAGCGGGTACTCGAGTTCAAGGGCGAGGCGATTGTCAGTGAGTGGGCCTTCGGTGAAGATGTAGTTGAGTCCGAGACCAAGATCCGCTCGATCTCCTCCGTAATTGGTGGAGAAGGCGGTGGGGACTGTCATGCGAGAGGGAGCGAATGGCGGGTTAAGGGAAATCCCGGCTTGCTGACCGTGAAGCGAGCCTTTACGGTTGTATTCGATTTTCGATGACAGGCTTATATTCTTATTGATATTGCGGGCGGCCCAGGCGAGGAGAGTGATCTCGTTGCCGAGGCGGTACCCATTGTCGTTCTCATCTTCGAGCCGTATTTTGGCGCTGGCCTGAGCCCCGTAAGACATACCTTCGGTTTGCAGGAGGTAGGTGAGCCCGGCGAGTAGATCCCAAGTGCCGCTGCTGGTCTGCATGGGAGCAGGCATTTGACGGAGGATACGCCCGCCAGGACCTGGGATGATGTCTTGTTCGTCGATCGATCCAGTAGGGGCGCTGAGCCCGATGGTGTAGTGAGCTCTTTGGTTGTCCTGCTTGAATAGATCTACAAGGGCGGAAAGCTTGAAGTCTCCCCAGCCGCTGCTGCGAGTGGTGAAGATGCGCGAGTCGTCATTGAGAGCGATCAAGGGAGCTGCCATGCCGAATATGAGGTGATCCATCTCCGACTCAGTATAGGGCAGCATGCCCATGAGCGTGACCTTGTCGTTGGGGGCATGCATGATGCCGAACATGTGCATGTCCATCGTCATGCTGGTGGGAGTGACCGTGTAGTTGGCGGCGAATACCTCGTCTGAGGAAACACCGTTGGTTCCGGATCGCATTCCGTCCATGTCCATGGTCATGAACCGATAGGAGAACATTGTTTCTCCAGATTTGTGCATGTGGTCCCCCATTACCGAGATGGGGCCATGCCCTTCCGGGCAAGTAGTGCAGAATTCGTGTCCTTGTGAGGACGTGATTGTCGAGTAGAGGCTCATCGCCGCGAGAGTTAGCTTTAAATTCATCGTTTTTGGATAGATAGCGCTGCGTAGAGGCAGCTTACGGGCGACCTTGAAGTGTCGCAGAAATTTGAATACACACATTGGACTCCGGTAGACGGAGTTTGCGGAGGGGCGTCGCTGAAGCGACGTATTTGCGTATTCAAACGCCTCGGGGTGGGGGTGTGGCTATCTCTGAGAGCGACGGTTCCCAATCTCTAGCAGAGGGTCGGGATTCGAAGGCGAACTTGGGTTTCGCCGGGAATATCGCTTGCAGCAGGAAGAACAAGATCAGGACTTTGGTCATCACTTGCCAGTAGGCGAAGGTATTTGTCTCGTTGTTCTTTTCGATGACGAATTCGCAAATACCGCAAAGCTCGCGACCATCGAGAGCTTTGACGATTGCGGGGGAAATTTCCATGGATTGCGAGTTGTTCCAAGCCATGTTTCCCCAAGCGTAGAGCTGAACAATCGCGAGGTGCCAGCCGTTTATGATAATAACGGCGAGCAGCGCGGTGGCAGCTAGGCTTTTGCGGAAGGCGTTCATTTAGACCGTGGTATCCGTTGTGAATCTTGAATGGGTGTTGGGGTTTACTGAGACCTTGTCAATCCAGGGAGGGCTGTGAAGCCGATTTTACTGGTTCATCACTGAATTACCCTTCTTCCGGGATTGAAGCATTTTTCTATTTATCGAGGACAGGAATAGAGAATGAAGATGGGTGATGAAGATTTAGGACGATGAATTTTTCTATCTTCCTTTGGCGGTCATTTTGAAGCCGCTTACGGGGGATTCGTTTTTGCCGTCTTTGCTCTTGAAGGTGACCGTGAATTGTCCTTCAACGCTGTCATCGTCGGGGTTGAGGAAGTTGAAGACGTATTCGTAGCTGTGGGTTTTCTTTGAGACGGCCTTAGAGCTTGGCTTGCCCATCGTATCGAAGATTTCTCCGAGCGTGGGGAGTTTCTGGATATCGAGGTCTTCGGCGTCGACCTCTGCGGAGATGACTTTTCGAAGTTTGCTGATTTTGGCTTTGCCGAGGCTTTTGACCATGGAAAGCAGAAAGTCGGGTGGGACGATCTCAATAAGTTTGGGATCGAAATCGAGCTGATGGAGGAGCTGGTCGTGGAAGTGGGTTTTGAAGTCTACCGCGTAGGGTGAATTTTGACTGGGATCGATTTTCTTGTGGAATCTCCATGTCCAGATTTCTCGATTTGCGGAGGTCGGGGCTTCCTCCTTTTGGGTGGGATTGGATTCCGTGATGAAAACGAGATCACTGTTCTTGACCACAGGTTTTTTGAGTTCGAGGGAGAGTCCGTTTGCTGTTTGTACGATGAGGTATTCGTCGAAGTCTTTCAGCTGGTTTTTGAACTTCAGCAGTCGAATGTAGGCGCAGCCGCTGAGGCCTAGAACCAAGGTCGCTAGAAGAGCGATGGCGACAATCCGTTTCGAATAGTCCGGGTTTAGCATCGGTGGTGGTGGAGCGCTTGGGTAAAGCTGGGCTGAAGCCTTGGATTTTAGGGACAAATGATCCCCATAAAAGCTCCGCAAAAGCCGGAGATCAAATGTAAAAAAATGGGCTTCACGCATTGTTACTTTTTCGGATCAAAACAGTTTCTCCAGATGGAGTATCAAGGCTTTCAAAGGGGATACCCTAGGCTATGGGGTAAATTATTTGTTAACAGGTGAAATGTTGCGGGTTCAGCTCAGAAATTGTAAAAAGAGACCGATCATGGGCGGACTACTCAGTTCGAATACTGCTACAAGATGGTTACCCAAAAGAAGTGCAGCCAAGCATCCCTTTTATCGTCCGCCGAACGCCTCGAGAAGCTCGCCCAACTCTATGAAGGGGCCGGTCTTGAGTCATTGAAGCTGGCGATAGAGGTTGCCAGAAGCCCGATTTTCTTGGTCGGAGATGACGGAAAAATCGCATGTTCAAATAGCGTCGCGGAGAAGACGTTTCAATTTACGACGGAATCCTATATAACGGACTGGATACAATCGGGTCAGGAGAAGTTCCAGGCGAATGGGCGAGTCATGAGCTATGCCTATGACGAGGATTCCGAATGTCCCTGCAGCGTTCGGGGAGTCTTCAGCATCGTGATGCTGGGAGAAGGCGGTGGCTTGAGCGGGATTGGCATCTTCACTGAAGAAGAGCCCGAATTCACTGGCTTGGACGTGATGGAGATTCGCGAGCAGGCGGAAGCGGCTACGAAGGTGGGCAGCTGGTCCTTTGATTTTGGACGCACTAGGCTGCACGCATCTAGCCAGGCGAGACGCCTGTTGGGAATCGACGGGGAAGCAGAACTCAGTTTTGGGAGAGTCCTGCGTCAGGTTGCGGTCGGCAGTCGCTCCAAATTCTTGGAAACTGTCCGAGCTACCTTAAAGGAGGGCGGCTCGTGGAGTTGCGTTTTCGAAACGAAGGAGAGCAATGGCGTCCCGAGAATTCTGGAAGCTACGGGCTCTGTGGAGATTTTTAGATCTCGAAAGAAAGTCTTTTGCGGCGGTCTGAAGGATGTTTCCGAGTTTCATCGAGTCGTCGAAGAAAATGAGTACAACACTCGTCGCCTGAGCGATGTTCTCGAGACGGCGGGCGAGTTCATTTTCGAACTGGATGAGAATGGGCACTTCGTATTCATCTCGAGTAAGATTGAGAACATTTTGGGCTATAAGCCGGAAGAGTTGTTAGGAAAGACCTTCTTTTCCGTTTCGGCCCCGGAGGAAGAATCGCGTATCCGCGAAATGATGGAAGGCTGCTCTTTGGGTGGCGAGCCTTTGGTCGATGTCGAATGCGCGCTGTGGCGGAAGAATGGCGAGATACTCTGGAGTTTGCTCAATTGCACTGCGATTCGCGACGAAGCCGGAAATCTTACGGGATATCGCGGGGCGGGATCGAATATTTCGGAGCGCAAGCGTATCGAGTCGGAATTGCGCGATAGTCAGGACCGCTATGAACTCGCGGTTAAGGGATCTAGCGTCGGAATCTGGGACTGGAATCTAGAAGACAACACTTTCTATTGGTCCCCTCGCTTTCGTGAGTTGCTTGGGTATCAGGATCATGGTTACACCGGTTCGGCTCTGGAACTGATGAATTTGATTCACTCCGATGAGATTGAATTTTTTCATAAGACCATCGAGCTTCACCTAAAGGAAGGCAGGGAGTGTCATATCGAATTCCGGATGAAGCAGGAGGACGGCGAGTACGTCTGGGTGCTTTTCCGGGGGCAAGCGCTTTGGAACAAGGAAAAGGCGGCCTATCGGATGGCGGGCTCGGCTGAAATGATAGACGACCGCAAGAAAGCGGAAGTCAGCATGCGCTATTTGCGGCAGGCGATGGAGATCTCGAGCGATGGCTTTGCGATTGTGGATGCGGACGGCAAATTTTCGTTTGTGAATAAGTCGATGGTCCGCATGCACGGTTTTTCGGATACCTCGGATTTGACAGGAAAGTCATGGCGAGATCTGTATTCAATTTTGCAGATACAGCGTTTCGAATTGGATATTTTGCCGAAGGTGGAGCGTGTCGGAAACTGGATGGGAGAAATCCATGCGAAGCGGAAAGATGGAGCGCAGATTCCGCAGGAAGTTTCGCTGACGCGGATGCCCGATGACGGCATCATCTTCGCTTTCAGAGACGTCTCGGAGCGGATTGCTTCGGAGGAGCAGTTGCGTTTTGCCAAGGAAGAAGCAGAGGAGCTGAACGAGCAGCTCAGCTTGGCGATATCGAAGGCGAATCAAGCGGCTTTAGAGGCGGAATTGGCAAACCAAGCGAAGAGCGAGTTCCTGGCTTCGATGAGTCATGAGATCCGCACCCCGATGAATGCGGTAATCGGGATGACGAGTATTTTATTGGATACGGATGTGAATGCCGAGCAGCAGGAGTATTTGCAGACGATCCGCAGCAGCGGCGATTCGCTCTTGGTGCTGATCAACGATATTCTCGACTTCTCCAAGATCGAATCCGGACACATGGAGCTTGAGGAAGCTCCTCTGGATGTTCGCGGCTGCGTCGAAGAAGCCCTGGATCTTTTGGTGGCGAAGGCGAATACCAAAGGCCTAGAACTGGCGTACGTAGCGGACATTGAGGTCCCGTATGCAATTTCTGGCGACGTAACGCGACTGCGGCAGATTCTCGTCAATCTTGTGGGCAACGCGATCAAGTTTACTTCAGACGGCGAAATTGTGGTGCGTACCAAGGTGGACGCGTCTCATGAGGGAGCTGACAAGAAGGTGGTTTTCAGCGTGACTGATACGGGAATCGGGATTCCTAAGGAGAAGCAGGATAAGCTTTTCAAATCGTTCACGCAGGTAGATTCGTCGACTACTCGCAAATATGGCGGCACAGGACTCGGACTTGCGATATCCAAGAAGCTTGCCGAGTTGATGAGCGGCGAGATGTGGGTGGAAAGCGAGGAAGGCAAGGGCGCGACGTTTTTCTTTTCCGTGGTCGTTGCTGAAGCCGAGTGCGTAATGCACAGCTCAGAGCGAGAGATGGCTGCGAGTAAAGGTCTTCAGGGGAAGCGAACATTGATCGTCGAGCCTAATGAATCTGTACGCGATATTTTGAATACCACGATCAATCGTTCGGGCATGGAGACATTCTGCGTAAAGAGCGGTGAAGAGGCGATCGATGCGATTATTGCGGAAGGTCCCTTCGATTTGGTCTTGGTAGAGCAGAATCTGCCTGACGCGAATCCCGATGAGTGGGCGAAAGATCTGCGTGGCATGAATTCGCTGGAGAGCATTCCGAAGAACGTATTGATTTGTCCCTTCGGTCGGCAGGCGAATTCAGAATTATGGGATGCGTCGCTTTCGAAACCCGTTAAGCCTATGGCATTGCTGCAGAGCTTTCAAAAGGCTCTGGATCTGCTGCCAAAGAAATCCAACGTGTCCAAGGGAGGAAAGGTCTCTAAGGAGAAACTGGGCGTTCGTTGTCCTTTGAGAATCTTGATGGCGGAAGACAATACCGTGAACCAAAAAGTCGCTAGCTTGATGTTGAAGAAACACGGCTATAAGGCGGATATAGCGAACAATGGCGTGGAGGTCCTTGAAGCGCTTTCTCGCCAAGACTACGACGTTATCTTGATGGATATCCAGATGCCTGAGATGGATGGTTACGCCGCGACTAAGGAAATCGCCAATCGTTTTACCGACGAACGTAAGCCTTGGATCATCGCTTTGACCGCGAATGCGATGGAGGGCGATCGAGAAAAGGCGCTCGCTGCCGGTATGGATGACTACTTGAGCAAGCCTCTTAAGGCCGATCTCTTAGGCGTCGCATTGGAGCAGAGCTTCAAGGTAAAGAATGCGTCTTAGGACTGTTCTATAGGCGATTCGCTCAGTTGACAGCGGGCTGGCTTTTCCGAGTCTGCTGGTTTTTTTCGGGCTACGCATCCATGAGGCTTGATTGAGCGTACCAATAAAAGGTTTTGCGAAATGCGGAAATACGCATTTTGTGATAGTGAAAACTGCCGCTCCAATTGTTATGAAAGCCCCCATTGTCGCGACACTGCTCTCTGCCCTTTTAATCGCCTCTAGCCTCATTGGTCAGGAAAGCCCAGAGCCAGACGGTGTGGCCTTGCCCGAAAGCGACTGGAAAAATGCAGCTCTCTTGTACTTCAATTCCGCCTCATTCGAGGTAAATCGCATTCGAGCTGAAGGGGATCCTGATAGGCGAATGAAGTACTATGCTGATGCGTTGGATGCCATCCATCGTCCAGGGTCGACACCTGATGAATTGGAGAAGGCGAAGGACATTTTAAGCACGATTGCAGCTTATGAAACGAAGGACGATCTGACCTTGGCGTCGAAGTTTTACCTGATTCGGATCATCCATAAGCACCAGGCCAAGCCGGATGCCAAATTGGCGGGCAGACTTTACAAGGATTTGTATTTGGCGGCTCCCGGTCACTTCTTCGGACAAATGGCTCTGCAGATGCATGCCTTTATCGCCTTGTATCACGATGTGAAGGAAGACGAGGTGGAAGGGGTTTTCGCCGAGCTGGAGGTTCTGGGCGCTGATATGTCGATACCGGATCCGAAGCGCGGCTTTCATCGCGTGATGGGAGAGGCGTACCAGTATTATGGACTCTCCGATCGAAAGTCTTTCGAGCATCTAAAGGTGGCCTTCGAGCTGGGATTTCCCTTGAGTCGCACTCAGGTAGGGCCGCTTTTGCAGCTGGGAGAACTGGCGGAGAAGCTGGGAGAGAAAGGGTACGCGATCCAGATTTACTCCGATTTCCTCGGTTCCCAGAGAAGCAATCCTAGGAGGAGTGAAGTAGAAGTTCGCTTGAGAGGTTTGGGAGCGGCAGTGGAATAGCGTCAGCGCTTTGCTTAACGGAAGGTTCATCGGTTTTCTAGTTTCGCAGATTCACTGGTAAGATGATCTGACATCAGGCTTGTCGGTCTGGATTTTTGAATCTAGATCCTAGTTGCTGCTGATTGCGCGGTCCGCTGCGGCCGTTCCAAACGAGTGCTGATGTTATGAGCGATTTGATCCTTAGTTACTATGGAGACGACTTTACCGGGTCGGTCGACGTGATGGAGACCCTGACGATGCATGGCATCAAAGCGGTTTTGTTTTTAGAGCCCCCTACGAAGGAGGTCCTTGAAGAGCGCTTTCCCGATTTGGAGGTTGTGGGGGTAGCGGGAGTGAGTCGGTCGTTGGATGTGGAAGCGATGACCAAGGAGGTGCGTCCGAAGTTCGAGGCCTTGAGGGAATTAGCGACTCCAATTTTTCACTACAAGATGTGCTCTACCTTCGACTCTTCGCCGACGATTGGGAATGCCGGACGGACAGTTGAGTTGGCGATGGAGATTTTCGACGCAAAGACGGCTCCGCTCATTTTGGGGACGCCCTATCTGAAGCGCTTTGTGGCTTTTGGGAATTTGTTCGCAAGCTTGGGCAATGCGACTTATCGGATCGATCGGCATCCCACGATGAGTAAGCATCCTACAACTCCTATGGACGAGGGAGACGTGCGTTTGCACTTGGCGAAACAGACGGAATTGCCGGTTGAGCTAATCGATACTCTCGATTTGCGTCAGGAGTTTGAGGTAGCGAAGAAGAAATTCGATGGTTTCGCTAATGCAGACGGCAAGCGTATTGTCTTGTTCGATACGGTGGTTGATGCGGAGTTACCGATAATAGGAAGGATGCTTTGGGAAGCTTGTCGGGAGGAAACTCTGGTGGCGATGGGTTCGTCAGGAGTGGAGTATGCTTTGGCTTCCTATTTTATCGAGAAGGGCGACCGTTCGAAGCCGGCGTTGAGCGAGATGTCTGTAGGGGAAAAAAAGCAGATGGTGGTGATGTGCGGCAGCGCGACTTCGGTTACGAAAGAGCAGATCGAGTATGCCGAGTCTGTAGGGTATTGTTCGATACGCTTGGATGGACCTGCCTTGATGGACCCGGCTCGAGCGGATGGGATCGCAGAGGCCGTGGTTGTTGAAGCGATTGTCGCATACGAGAGAGGGAGTAGCGTAGTTATTTTCGCAACGAAGGGCCCGGATGATCCGGCGATTGCCGCTACCAAGGCCGCCGCTGAGAAGTTCGCTGTGGGCGCCGCTTCGGTCCGGCTAGGGAAGTATCAGGGTAAGATTCTGAAGGCTGTCCTGGACAAGACCGATAGCCGTCGGGCATGCGTGGCGGGTGGCGATACTTCGGGCTACGCTTGCAAGGAGCTGGGAATCTTCGCCCTGGAGACCGCAATGCCGATCGCCCCGGGTTCTCCGTTATGCCGGGTGTCTTCGGAGAATCCGGATTACGACGGAATGGAGATCGCATTGAAGGCGGGGCAAGCTGGGGAAGTCGCTTACTTTGAGCAGATTCGCTCGGGGCAGAAGTGAGCGGCTTCGATAGGCTGGACATAGCTTAGGCTTTGGGTTCTTTTGCTGCTCACATGTCGGAAGAACAGCCCAACCAGGATGACTTTTTGAAGGTTTCCTCGTGCTTTGTACGAGGGAAAAACGTGCTCTATGCGGCGGTCAATTTCAGCAAACTGTACGTCGATTACTATCTGCATCTTAAGGATAATGGAATCGAACTGAAGCCCGAGCACGATGATATTTTAAAGACGGGTTTGGCGGCATTTGCTCTGCATTGCGTGTCGCAGCCGCGGAATCAAGTGTTGGCTTGGACGGTGAACTTTCAGGATCCCTTGATGAATGTCTTTATGGCGGGCGACACTTCTACCGGCGATGTGGTCGGGCGCGTTTTCACAGAGGATGTGAAGGAAGCGGACGAGAACGTTTTCTATCAGGAGATCGTTAGAGGGAACAAGCCGCTGCATCGGAGTATAGTGGGATTCGAAGGTTCCGACTTTTTGAGGGCCGCGGAGGCCTATTACAAGCAGAGCGAACAACGCCCTGCGCGTTTTTTCAAGTTGGAGGAGGATACCTTTGCGATGTTGACGGCTCACCCGGATTACGATCGCGAATGGTTCTCCGCCGTGACAGTGGACGACGTCCGCGTGATTGCCGCGACGGAGGAAGTGAACGAGTTGGAGACTCGCTACG
>JBCCZW010000078.1:0-10549 GCA_039186805.1 Verrucomicrobiota bacterium | reverse complement strand
TGAAGATTGGCTTGGTTGAACGAAGTGATTTCGCCTTCTTCCGGCAGAACATATTGGGTATAGCCTTTATCCTTCATCTCAACGCCGATGCGAATCATCCGGGCAGAGGCGTCTATCCCCGTGACGTGATTGTACTCGACGGCGAGCTCGAAAGTGGATCGACCGGTTTTGCAGCCTATATTGAGAGCCTTGGTTTTGGCGCGACCCTGGGCGTGGTTAAGGCAAATCTGGGCGAGTTTTTCCGGATAGTTTTCGACTTTGAAATACTCTTTCCCGTAGTTGAGTTCACAGTACGGAATAATATCGTGTTCGGTGTGCCAGTTGTCATCTGGAATTTCCACTTCGGCTTCGGACTCGAT
This sequence comes from Verrucomicrobiota bacterium, assembly GCA_039186805.1. Classification (GTDB taxonomy): domain Bacteria; phylum Verrucomicrobiota; class Verrucomicrobiia; order Opitutales; family Opitutaceae; genus JBCCZW01. Next base: position 10,190 of record JBCCZW010000078.1, on the reverse strand, counting down.
GTAGCGGAAGCCGGCGAATTGGTAGAAGTGCCGGCGGAAGGCGTAGCGAGAGTCTCGGGTGGTTTCGTTGCCCGTGGATATCCAGGAACCGCCTTTGATTATATTGTGCTTCGTGTCGAAGGTCGGCGTTGAGAAGTCATCGTAAAGAGGGTGAACTTCAAAGCCCTTATAGCCCCTGATGGGCGTTTCGGTGTGTTGCCAGACGTTGCCGAGGATATCGTAGAAGCCCTTGCCAAACTCGTGCTTATCGACGGGAACCGAGGAGGCGGGACCTTCTAGGTTGATGTTGCCCGGGGCTTTGCCATCCCAATCGGGCGAATCCGGAGTCTCGGTGTAGTCGAGGAGTTTGTACCATTCTTCCTCGGAGGGAAGGCGAAGAGGCTTGCCTGTTTGCTCAGCCTTCCAGTTGCAGAAGGCTTTCGCTTCTAAGTAGTTAATTTCGACCGGCCATGACCAGGGCATGTCGATGACCTCTAACATGGCGCGGAGTTTGTAGGAGCCGTCTGCTTCCTTGAGCCAGAAGCGAGGACATTCGGCTTTTTGGTAGCTGACCCAGCTCCAGCCTTCGGGAGTCCAGTACTTTTCAGTTTGGTAGCCGGATGCTTCAACAAACTCCAGGTACTCCTTGTTGGAGACGAGAAACTTTGAGGCTTTGAAGTCCGCGATTTGTACTTGGTGTTCGCCGTACTCGTTATCCCAGCCGTAGACGCGATCGCCTCGGGACTTGCCGAGGGTGATCTGGCCTCCTGGGACTTTGAGAAGTTCATTAGTCGGCGGAGCAGTATCCTCTGAGGAGACCTGCCAAAGAGAATGGTCAGCGTTTAGGAGATTCGTGGGTAGTTGACGTATCAATACAGCGCTGGTCTCGAGGTGGATGCGCTCGTGTTCGATGCCCATGAGAATGGGCCAGAAGCCGCTTTCCCAATCGATAGGCATAGAAATTGGCAGTTCGGTGATGAGCTCGTCGACGAGATCGCGGATTTGCTTGCGATAGGCCTTTACTTCATCGACGTCGGGCCACTCGTAGTGGTTTTCATTGAGATCGTCCCAGGACATTTCGTCGACACCGATGGCGAACATGTATTCGAATTTCGGATTCACTCGCTTCTCGATCAGCTTCCCGATTAGGAGTTTGTTGAGAAAGAAGGTCGCAGTGTGACCGTAGTAGAAGATAAGGGGATGGCGGAGCGGATCGGCTCTAGTGTAAAATGCCTTTTTGTCTACGAGCGGCTCGAATAGCGTCTCATAGGCGTCATAGGTTTGGTGGAAGTACTTTCTGATCTCTTCCCGCTTTTGTTCGGGATCGCCTTCGGTGAGGATGACGGTGTAGGGAGTTTTAAGCTCTTTTGTCGTCTTAGTTGTCATATGTCTGTGTTCGTGGAGTTGGTGAATGCTGCGGTTTAAGTTTCGAAGCTGTTCCGAGCTGACTCAAAAGTCGGTTGAGCAAGTTTTCAGTGGCAACGGTATTTCGATCCGTTTGACTGATCAAGAGTAGGTTTTGAATAGGTTTAAGGAGGAAAATTCGGCTTTGTAACTTTTTCTTGCAGAGAGGCGTTAGCGGCATTGAAACCGGTGACCGGAGGACGATTTAGGACCCTCTTATGATGCGCAGAATTTTTAAAATCTTGTGGAAGGAAACGACAGCTCGGATTGACGTGATGGCATGCATGACGCTTACGGACACCGCTGTTGAATAGAAGGAGGTATTGGGATTTTTCGCGATGAAACAGTTCAGCTGGGTATGGTCGGAAGAGTTGGCGAGTTTGCTCGCGTTCCGGCTGAAATGGCTCAGTTTGAAGTGGTCCGTGGAGAAATCGGCGGACGCCTTTCACGTATGCTAGACTACGAAAGTTCGGAGGACGAATATCTGGTCGGCGAGACATCGAGGGGAGATCTGAACGCATTCGATGAGATCGTTCGGAGACACCAAACGATGATCACTCGCTGTTTGTTTCGCTTCTGCCCGCATCAGTCGGATTTAGAAGACTTGGTGCAGGAAACTTTTTTAAAGGCTTACCGGAAGATCGATTCGTGGCAGGCCACTGCGCCGTTCGAGAATTGGCTGAGGAAGATCGCCTACAATACGGGCTATGACTTCTATCGCAAGAATTCGCGGAATCCGGCTTCGATTTCCAAGAATAACGCGGAGGAGAACGAAAATACTTTGGCGCGGCTGGCGGAGCCGGAGACTCATCGTCGGGAATACGAGATGAGCGAGCAAGCGCATCGAGCGCTTGCTTTGCTGAACGCAGAGGAGAGAATGCTTCTCACGCTTCAGTATCTCGAGGAGACGCCGCTGCAGGAAATAGCTGATCAAATGGGTTGGGGGCTCTCGAAAAATAAGGTTAAGAGCTTTCGCGCCCGTAAGAAACTAAAGAAACTACTGGTTAAAAATGGAATCGTCGAAGAAGAAGAATCCCCACTCATGGGATGAGATCGTGGCGGCGGCGCGTCGGGAGACTCCTCCTGAAATTGACGTGCGGGCGTTTGTGCGAGCTCGAATCGAGAGTGAAGTCCGTTCGGTAGAACGGGCGTCGCCCAGTTCGATTGGGCTGTTCGACGGCATAATCGAACTGTTCGCGAGTCGGGCGGCCAAGGCGGCGTTCGCAGCGGCTTGCTTGTGTATCGCGGGATTGGCGTTGCAGTCTATCAACGACATAGAAGCGACTGAACTGATAGAGGAAGACGCTCCTGAGGGCGTTGCGGACAATCGCAGCGTGTTCGATGCCGAGAATATGGATTTCGAGAACCAGTTTTACGCTTTTCTATGAGTGGTAAGAGCAAGCTCACTCCGTTGATCGTGTTGGTCGTAGTCTTTGCGGTCGGCGCTTTAGCGGGCGTTGGCGGTACGCTGCAGTACATGGACGGCAAGCGTGCGGAGCGTCGGGCAAAATGGATGGCTGAAGAGGAGAAGGAGCGCTCGCTGACTGGGATCGATCGCTTTTTGTATCGAATTGGTAGGGATTTGCAGATGAGCGAAGCGCAGGTCGCCGCGATAAAGGCGGATGTGGCTTTTATGAGCTCTTTTGAGGAAGTTCGCGGCTTGAACGATGAATTTCGTCCGAAGATCCGTGAGGTCTTCGATCGTCGGATGGATGCTCTCAAGTCGCACTTGACCGAAGAGCAGGTTGAAAAGATGAGTCGCATTCGAGAGAGAATGCGGCGAGGAGACTGGGGTCGAGGTGGCCACGGCGGGCATGGAGGTCACCATCAGCGCAGTGGCGAAAAGCGGGATGGCGAGAAAAAGAGCTAGTTCTTGTCTTTGATTCCGAAGGAAAATTTGAAAGCAGTGAGCGTAGGGCTCGCTGCTTTTTGCTTTATTGGGGCTTCGAGTAGATGGACTGAAGGTCCATCCTCCGGGTGACGAGAGCGGGTGTTCGATTTTCGAAGAAGAACCGCTCGATCTGTGTGGAGGGCGAGTTTGTTTGGGGATGGCTTATTGCCGGGTCGGCGCCCCGGCCTGCAACGGGTTGAGCTGACCTATTCTTTGTAATTGGGGTTTGGATAGGGGAGTTCGGCTTTGGAGTCCTTCTGGATTTGGGCTAGGAGCTTTCTGAGCTCTCTGACCTTTTCTGGACGTTGCTTGGCGAGATTGTTTCTTTCGCTTGGGTCTTTGGATAGGTCGTAGAGCTCGATGGATTGGTAGTGGTAAAGTTGAACAAGTTTCCATTTGCCGTCGCGGATGGCAGTGCCGGGCGCCCAGGTGGAGCCGTGGTAGTGAGGGTAATGCCAAATGATCGGGCCTCGGTCGGCGTTGGGTTTACCGATTGTCGAGATCAGGTTGACGCCGTCCATGTGGAGATCGGGGCGTTGGTCGAGGCCGAGGTAACCGAGTATTGTAGGGAAAAAATCCATACTGACGGCGGGAGTGTTTATTTCGCTGCCGGGGTCTGTCTTGCCGGGAGCGCGTATCATTAGAGGCACGCGGATGCCGCCTTCGTAGCACCAGCCTTTGCCGGCTCGGTAGGGTTCGTTGGAAGTGGAGGTGATTCTCGGTTTTGTGGAGAGACCGCCGTTATCGGATGTGAAAATAACAAGAGTATCGTCGGCAAGACCTAGGCGATCGAGCTCATCGAGCATTTGGCCTACGGCTTGGTCCATGGATTTTACCATGGCGGCATATTTGTGGTTGGATTGAAGGAGGCGGGTGACGCCGTCGTGTTCTTTACGGGTCGCTGTGGGGTTTTCTATGGATTTCGCTTTCTCGGCGAAGTAGTTGTCGAATTGATCGTCTCCTTGGGTGGGGGTGTGGACTTGGTAGAAGGAATGGTAGATGAAGAAGGGTTTGGACTTATTGCGTGTATTCAAAAAGTTGATCGTTTCTTTGGTCAGTCGCGCGGTGAGGTGGTGATCGTCTGGTTTGTTTTCAAGCTTCGGGTTTTTGAAGGGAGCGTAGTAGCCGCCAGGCGGAGCGCCACGATGGTGTCCGCCGATATTTATGTCGAAGCCTTGATCTTCGGGAAAGTGGCCTTTGTCGCCGAGGTGCCATTTACCGCAGAAGTAGGTTTGATAGCCGTTGGCTTTGAGGTGTTCTGCGATGGTGACTTCGGAGAGGGCGAGGTTATCGGCGATTTTGGGCGTAATGAGTTTTGGGTTAGGAGGATTGGCGCCGGGAATCCAGTCGGAGATGCCGACGCGGGTTGGGTAGCGACCGGTCATGATAGCCGCTCGGGTGGGGGAACAGACTGGGTTAGCGGCGTAGCTGTTGGTATAGCGAGCCGCGGTTTGAGCGAAGGCATCCAGGTTGGGCGTCTCGTGGTAGGCGCTGCCGTAGCAGGAAAGATCGGCGATCCCCAGGTCATCGACTAAGAAGAATAGTACGTTCTTCGGTGTATCGGCTTTGATGGATACAACTGCGAAGGATGCGATTGCGGCGAAGAATAAGCTTCTCATTAAGCGGGTCGTCGGGAGCATATTGGTTTTGGTGTGCGGTCTTCGATTTCGAAGACTTGAAGCGCGTTACTTCGAGAGGGCTCTTTTGATAAGGCGTTGTTCCTCAGCGGCGTCGTATTGCGGATTCGGGAGGCTGGGAACGGGCGCTTCTGTCGATGCGATCCAGTTGACGAGTTCTTTATGTAGTCGGCTGACGATTTCCGGCTTCGACTCGGCTAGGTTGTTTCTTTCACCGATGTCGGCTTGGAGATCGTAGAGTTCGAAAGCATTGTCTTCGTAGTAGAGGTGCAGCTTCCACTTTCCTCGCCGGATGACCGAGCCAGGGCGTGTGCGAAAGAGAGGATCCCGGCCGTCGTCATCGTTGGGTCTGTACGCCTGGAGGTAGATTGGAAAGTGCCAGATGAAGGGTCGTTCGGATAGCGCCTTCTGGTTGAGCAATTGTGAGGCGATGCTGTCTCCATCGAATGGATTCCTGTCGTATTCGATGCCTGCCAATTCGAGAAGCGTCGGATAGAAATCGAGGTTGGTTGTCGGCATGTCGGTAATGGTATTCGCTTTTATCTTACCGGGCCATCTGATTGCCATTGGTACGCGTATGCCTCCTTCATAGTAGGAACCTTTGCCAGCGCGGAGGGGAGCTTGGGTGGAGATGGAGCGGATACCGCCGTTGTCGGACGTGAATATGACGATGGTGTTCTTGGATAGGGCTTTGGATTCTAGATGGTCGAGAATGAGACCTACGTTTGTATCGAGATTTTCAACCATTGCCGCATACTTGGCGTTTCGCTGGCCTGAGCGTTCGCCTTTTTTTAGATATTTTTGAGTGAGGTCTTCGGGTGCTTGGATGGGCGTATGAACGGCGTAGTGCGGGAGATAGAGGAAAAATGGCTTGGATTCATCGCGGCGATCTAGGAAATCGATGGCTTCTTGCGTGAGACGGTCGGCGAGGTATTCGCCGTCAGGACCATTGGAGAGGGTTTCGAGATTGTAGGGGGAGAAGTGGCTTTTATTGGGGGATCCGCGTCGGTGCCCTGCGATGTTTTCGTGAAATCCTTGTTGTGTGGGGTCTTCGCCGAGGTGCCATTTGCCGATCGTGATGGTCTGGTAGCCGTTCTCAGAGAGTACGCCGCCGAGCGTTTTGAATTTGGGAGCAAGGTCTACGGTGTTTGCGATGGGCGTGATGCGACGGGTGGCGGCCTTGCCACGGTCGGAATTGTTAACCGTATAGACGCCGTGTCGAGGGGTATTGAGCCCGGACATGAGGCACGCCCGCGAGGGACCGCAGTTCGCGGCGGCCGCGTAGGCTTGGGTGAAGCGCATGCTTTGGGTTGCAAAGCGATCGAGGTGGGGCGTTTCGTAATAGTCTGAGCCGAGGTGGCCAAGGTCTTTCCAGCCTAAGTCGTCGGCGAGGATGAAGAGAATGTTCGGGCGATTATCCGCGTCTGCTTGAGCGCTACCGAGGGCGGTGATTAGCGAGACGAAGAGGGGGGCAATGATATTCCGCATTTTAGATAAAAGGGTGTTTCCAGAATGTGGATTTGAGGATCGACTTGGATGTTGCTGGAAGCTGGCCCGTCTCAGGCTGACGATAGGTCGCCGAAAGGACTCTGTTTGCCACAAAATCGTACAACGTTGGAAAATTTTGTGGCAGGATCTGAGAGAGTGGTTTGGGGGAGGGCTTGCGGCTAGGGCGCGAGGTTTTTTGGCGTTTGCTTGAGGGGGATTTGGCGAGGGTGACTGTTCCGGCCCGCTTGACGATTGGTTGGTCGCTTGACGTGTGGGGAGTGGATCCCGATTTTCGGATTATGGAAGCGAGCGAAGTGGAAAAGGCGGCGTTGCAGGCTTGGCCGGGAATTGAAGAAGTCGATTACGAGGAGTATGTGCTCAAGTGGGCGAAGGAGATAACGAAGCGGGCGAATTCACTGAACGTCTTCGATAAAGTCTCGGCTGTAGAGAAGGTGATCGAAATCGGAGAGGCTTACTATGAAGGCAAGGGTTTGGAGCCGATTTTTCGGATACCTTCGTATACGGGTAATGAAGAAATGGATGCGGCTCTGCAGGGGCGCGGCTATGGAACTCAGGATCTTAGTTGGGTGATGGTGAAGGGACGTGCAGAGGTAGGGAGCAATCGAGGGAATGACGGCGTGATGATTGAGGTGATGGAGGTGGATGAGTGGTTGGAGCTTTATGGAAAGCTGAAATCGATGGGCGAGGAAGAACTGGAGACTCAACTAGGGATTGTGAGGAAAATCGGGGAGGGCGGTTTTGGCTTGGCGGCTAGGCTTGAGGGAAAAGCGGTTTGCTGCGGATTGGGGGTGGTAAAGAACGGATTCTGCGGAGCGTTTAACCTTTTTACCTTGCCGGGGGCGAGGAGACGGGGATGGGCGGAAAAGCTAATGAGGGCGTTAGAATGGGAGGGGTCGCGGCGTGGGGCTGAGAATGGGTTTTATTTGCAGGTGGTGGCAGATAATGCGGGGGCGATTTCTTTGTATGAGAAAATTGGGTACGGGAAGCTGTACGAATATTGGTATCGGGTGAAGGGGTTAGAGGGGTGAAAGGTGAAGAACGGAGGTGTTTTCACTTCCGCTACTTGGTTTCGATTTTTAGGGTGGCGCCATCGTATTGGATGACGCTGCCGGGGGTGATCTTTTTGCGTTTGCGGGTTTCTACCTCGCCGTCGACTTCGACGAGGCCTTCGCTGATGACGAATTTGGCTTCGCCGCCACTGCTGGTAAGGGCTTCGTATTTGAGGGCTTGGTAAAGCTCGATGTATTCAGATTCGATTTTTAGAATGCGGGTTTCGGCCATGTGGAGAATTCATCGAACTCACGTTCGATGTTACTTTAAGGTTGATTGCAGTAGCGCAGTGACGATGGGGTGGGGTTGGTCTGACGCGGATCTTGTTTGCGGGACGAAGAGAGTGCCTATGAAGAAGGGGTGACTGGGGCGTTCGAGGATGCGGAGTTCGCCTTCATCGTCGGTACCGGGGAAGGTGAGGTCGCCTTTGGCTTGGAGGGCAGGCGTGAACTCCGGGTTGATCCCGAATTGGCAATAGTAACGTTCTTCGACGCGGCTGGCGCTGTAGATCCGTTGGACTTGAGAGTTATCGATGAGGTTGATTGGCAGGGTTTGACCTAGTAGGGAGCAAGCGAGTTTGGAGATGAAGAGTTCGGACGCGTCAGCGTCGTGTTCCATGTGTTGAGCATTTGGAAGACCGAGAACATTGCGGGCGTATTCGACGATCATATACTGGAAACCGCCGCAGGTACCGAGAGTAGGAATGTTGTTTTCGCGGGCGATGCGGATGGTCTCGATCGTGTTTTCGAGGTTTTTGTAGGGGGATCCGGGCGCGATCCAAAGGGCGTCGGCTTGGCGGAATTTTTGCGGGTCGAGGTTTTCCGAGGAAAGCCACTGAGGCTCGACATCTATTTCGATTTTGGCGGCGCTGTGGACGATGGCGCGGTTGGTGGCCTCGTGCGGTTCCCAACCTGCGGCGAATTCGCCGATAATGTATAGATTTCTTCCCATTTCCTACGCGTCTGTGGAGGACCGTATTGGCAGGAGTGTTACAGGCAAGTTCCGAGTTTAAGTCTCGAGACGAAAATGCGGTTGGAGGGTTGTCATCCGGTGGGAGTGGCTTAGTTTTCGAGCATGATCATACCTAAAGAGCCAAAATTGACGGATGAGCAGTTGAAAGAAGTGTTGAGCATTGTGGAGGATTTTGGGTGCTCGGTGCAGGTGATTGATGGGGCAGTGAGAAGCATTTATGCGATCGTGGGAGATGAACGTCACGAATTGCTTTTCAATCGGATCGAGGGTTTGGAGTATATCGACCGAGTGGATACAATTCAGTCTCCTCACAAACTTTTGGATATTCGCTCGGAGCTTAAGAATCATGTGGTAGAGTTTGGGGGCGTTAAGTTAGGTCAGGAATTGTTGCTGATTGGCGGGCCTTGCACGATTGATCCCAAGAACCCGAACATGTACCATGAATCGGCAGAGGCGCTGAAGGAGGCGGGAGCGAATGCCTTGCGTGGAGGAGTTTGGAAGCCGCGGACGAATCCGTATTCGTTTCAAGGAGACGGGAAGTCTTTGGAGATTCTGATGGAAGCGTCGAGGAGGACTGGTTTGCCGGTGAATACGGAAGTGATGGACGAAGCCCACTTGCGATTGGCTGTGGAAACGGGAGTCGACATGCTGCAGGTGGGGACTCGGAACGCCCTGAACTACTCGCTGCTGAGGCAGATTGGACAGGCGATCGCGGGACGCGATACCGTAGTGCTTTTGAAGCGTGGACGCCACATGGGGCCGGTGAATGAGTTTATTTCAGCGGCCGAGTATATCGTTAATTTTGGGAACCCTAATGTAATGCTTTGTCCGAGGGGTACCTTGCCGGGCTTAGAAGGTTATCGGAACCATCCAGATGAGTCGATTACGCCGTTGCTGAAGGAGAAGACTTGGGCTCCGGTGGTGGCCGATCCGTCTCATGCCGTCGGTAAGTCGACTTATGTGGAAGCGTGTTCGTTGGCCTCGATCGCTTACGGGGCGGATGGGCTTTGCATTGAATCGCACATCGATCCGCCGAAGGGCTTGGGAGACGATCCGAAGCAGGCGATTACGCCAGAAGCATTCAAGAAGCTGGCTGAGAAGTGCCGAGCGGTTTGGGACCTGGTGCGGGGGTGACAGCCATAAGTCTAATGCGCTGTTGGATTCTTAATCGTTTGGTACTGATAATCGAATGAACTTTGATTTTCCATCCAAGGCAGCATGGTTAGTACTGAAAAGGTAGACGACTTTTCCTTGAGTAGAACTTTCCGCTGATTCGGCTACTTCTTCCAGCGGTATGTTTTGCCAGTTTTTCAAGTTTTCGGATGTTTGAAACACTAGATTTACTTCGCTTCCGTAGAGAATTTCCGATTTGTATTCGATTAACTGTGACTCGAAATTGAAGTCTGCTGAAGCAATGCGATCCGTTTGGGCCGCGATCTCTCGTGGACCGAAGCCGAAGACGAAACGCTCTAGATTGCTGAAATTCGAGCCGGGTATGGAATCGCCAGGCTTTGTGTAGTTCGGAAATTCATGGGCAAGGAGTTCTCCCCACTTCTCGTAGCTGTTGAGTGGAGTCAACGGCGCGGTATTCCCGTGAAAGTGGCGGTTGGCTTTTTCAAAAGCAGCTTTGCCAATGCTTGCTCCCATTATTCGACCTGCAAAGTCGTCTGCCCTTACGTGTATTCCACCGTAGAGCCTAGACAGTCCTGCTTCGTCTGCCGCATCATAGTAGGTTGCCCAGGTGAGCG
>JBCCZW010000077.1:0-10587 GCA_039186805.1 Verrucomicrobiota bacterium | reverse complement strand
CGAAAGCTTGGGCGTAATGGCGGGCGGCGTGGCTCATAGCCTAAATAATCTGCTGACCAGTATTATGGGCAATGCGTCCTTGTTGCTCGACGATCTGCCCGAAGGCGTCGATGGCGTGCGGCGTATCCAGAAAATGGAACAGTGCGCGGAACATGCAAAAGAGCTTTGCCAGAAGATGCTGTCTTTCTCGGGACAAGGGAACCTCGTCGTCGAACCGATCGACTTGAATGCGATTGCGATGGACTGCAAGGGTTTGGTTGAGGTATCGCTGCCGCGGACAATTCGTTCGAATTTCTCTCTGAAGGAAGACTTGTCGAAGGTGGAAGCGGATCCATCGGAACTTCAGCAGTTGGTTTTGAACTTGGCGATGAATGCCGCCGAGGCGATGAACGGCAAAGAGTGGGGGCAGTTGTCGGTACGCTCTGGCGAGATCGATTTGGATCAGAAAGGTTTGTCTGGATTGTTGAATGGCCAGAATGCGAATGCCGGCAAGTTCGTGTATTTGGAAGTTGAGGACGAGGGACATGGGATGAGCTCTGACGTTTTGGAGCGGGCATTCGATCCGTTCTTCACCACTAAATTCAAGGGTCGCGGGCTGGGCCTTTCGGCTGTCCAGGGAATTGCGAATGCCCATGACGGGGCTATTGAGATCTCGAGCGATATCGATGAGGGCACTCGTATTAGAGTGTACTTGCCCGCCTTGGTAGAGAGCAAGGAGGCGGGAGTCCGCGAAGGTAAATGCGTCAGTAGAAAAGTGCTGATCGCGGAGGATGAAGATGTGCTTCGTATGGTGGTCAGCTCGATGGTGGCTTCCTATGGCTACGAAGTGGTCCAAGCAGTCGATGGTGTTGAAGCCTTCAAGATGTATCAGGAAAACAAGGACGAGTTTGTGCTCGCGATGGTGGACTTGAACATGCCTCGGATGGATGGAGGTCGGTTGTATCGGGCGATTCGCGAGGAGAATGAGCATCTGCCGATCGTTCTGATGAGCGGCGATAACGATGAAGTTACGATGCCCTTCGAAGACTGCGCCAAAGAGCGATGCCATTTCATGCACAAACCGTTTGGGATGGAGCAGTTGAAGCGTTCGTTTCGCATTTTGCTGGAAGCGACTGAGGCGAGCGTCGCCGAAGTGGTTTGATTCTTTTTTCGTCTCATTGGCGAACATCGCTTCTGTGACGCCGCATTATTGGGAACGCTGGGATTTACTCATTCTGGTATCTTGACTGGGTGCTCCAATGGTTTGGCGAGGGTTAGTGCGGTGTAAAAACTTCGGTAAACGGACCTGTTTTCATGCCAGGTCCTAACGGATATCCAGGTGAGGCCGAATGAACTGAAATACTCAGATTTAATGTCTGGGCGTACCCCAAGGAGGGCCAGTGAAAACCGGATTCCGACCCAAAGAAGCGACATGAAACAGAATACAAAAAGAGTAATCCTCTTTCTTACGCTGGTATCAAGCTCTGCGTTCGCTGCGGACGAAAGCGTTTCCGCTCGTTTGACCGCTCTCATGGAACAGAACCAAAGGCTTCTTTCTCTTGCTCAAGAACAACAGCAGCAGATCGATGAGCTGAGGTCACGCTTGAACAGTTTGGACGAGGCAGACCAGCGCCAGAAACTGGAGATTAACGAGATTCGCGACGATGTCGCGACTGTTGCTGACTCCGGTCCAGCTTCTTCCACGCATTCTAATCGTTTCAGGCTTTCGGGTGAAGTAGGTCTAGCGTATTTCTCCGGAGAGCAAAATGGTCAGTTCGCCAACGAAGAGTTTCGTGTGGGCGAGTCTCGGGTTTTTCTCGAAGCGGAAGTTGCTCGCGACACCTATCTTTTCACGGCGATCGAGCTATTTCGGCGAGAATCTGGAAATTCTGACGTGGAGGTGGGGGAGGTCTTTGTAGATTTCGAGAACGTGTTTGGCTTGAACTTGGATGACGGACTAGCGACGGCGAGAGTGGGGCGTTTTCAGATCCCGTTTGGTCAAGAGTATCTCAATCGCTATGTTTTCGAGAATCCAATGGTTTCTCATTCAGTCGCCGACATTATGGGAATTGACGAAGGCGTTCAGGTTTTCGGAGAGGCGGACGGTTTCTCCTATGCTTTGGCGATTATGAATGGCGGAGCGCCGAGCTTGAGAGATTTTGATTCTAGTAAGGCTCTTGTGGCGAGGATGGGTTATCAGCCGGCCGAAAAAGTGAACTTCCACGCGAGCTTTATGAACACGGGAGATATTAATGTCGCTGGAGATGGGGCTACGGAGCTTTGGATAGGCGATACGCGATTTCGCTCAATCGGGTCGGCGGGAACAAGCGAATTTGATGTCGAGCTGTTTCAGTTGGATGGAAGTTTCGGTTGGCGAGGAGGTATCGTTAAAACGGCGATTGGATCCGCTCGCTACGAAGATAATGATCCGCTTGGGAGCAACTTAAGAGATATTGATTTTTTCCAGGTGGAAGCTTTGCAGAACCTCACTCCTGAGTTGTATGCGGTCCTTAGATACAGCCAACTGGAAGCGGATGGCGGGTACCTGATTGCAGGCAATGGAGATCCTGCAATATTTATCGGGTCTGGAATTCTGACGGAGGAGCTTGAGCGTCTTTCGCTGGGGTTGGGTTATTTGCCTGCTGAAAATGTTATCGCGAAACTGGAATATAGTTTCGAAGAGGGATCGCAAAGCGATGGTTCGGAGCGAGAAGATACGGATCAGCTTTCAGCCGAACTCGGCGTACGGTTTTAGAGCGATGGCTTGGTCAAGATTCTCAACGCTATTCATCGTCGCGATCGCGTACCTCGGAGTCCCATTCCCTGCAGTGGCGGGAACCATTTCGGGCAAGATTGTAGTAACACCTCCGTCTGGAGCGGACGGAAAAAACGAAAAGGGAGAATACGAGAGTCGACGATATAAGTTTTTGGAGAAGGTGGAGTATTCAAAGTTTGGCGATTTCATCATCAGCGTTGAAGACATCGAAAAGCCCTATTTGGGCGAGGGCCCGAGACCTCAGGCGATTATTAGCCAGAAGAACGGCTCTTTCTCTCCTAGAATATTGGCAGTAGTTGCGGGGACTGAAGTCTCTTGGCCAAATAGAGATAGTATATATCATAATGTATTTTCAATCTCCGAAGTTGAGCCCTTCGATCTTGGTTACTACAAGGGAGACGACGAGGCGAAGCGGATCGTTTTTGAAAAACCGGGACGAATCGATGTTTTTTGCTCGATTCATGCAGAGATGAATTGCGTGGTCATGGTGTTGCCGAATCCATGGTTCGCCAAAGCGGATAAGAATGGTCGATTTAAGATCGAAGGACTGCCAGCTGGCGAATACCGGCTTAAAGCGTGGCATGAGCGCTTGCCTCCCAAATATATAGAAGTAGCAGTCGAAGAAGAAAAGGAGACTGAACTCTCGATTGAGATGGGATTCAAGAGGATCCCGAAGCCCTAATCTTCGAATGTTCTCCCGAGCCGAAACTCGCTTCAGCTTGTTGAAGCTTTCTTTCCAGGCAAAGGTTTTGCTGCCGGTTATCGCGGTCCTAATTGCCTTACCCGCGGCTGTGGTTCTTTTACTGAATGAGCATATTAAGCGGGATACCAAACGCGGCGCTGAACAGACGCTTGCGACTGCGGATTCTGTATTCAGAAATTCTTTTAGTATTCGCGAGCAGTCTCTGATTGAGAGGTTTCGCAATACGGTTAGGGAACCCAGATTTAAGGCAGTAGCTTCCCTAGGCGACCAAGCTACGATGAGCGCGTTTCTAGATAAACTGCTGCTCGAGTTCAGCGCGGAGGTTGAGATTATGCTCTTTTCGCCTGCTTCTGGCGAAGCGTTTAGTGGAGCCTATCGAGGAGAATCCGGAGAATTGGGCTTGTTCGAGTCATTGACAGTTGGATACGCGGCTAGCGCGATTCGAGGTGAATTGAAGAGCGGTCTCGTTGTCGCTAACCGGACACCCTACAATGTGATTTCTTTACCCGTTTTCGGAACTAGTCAAAGCGTCTCAGCCGGGGCGCTCACGATCTGCGTTCGATTTGGGGACGAGACTGCTGAAGAGATGAAGTCTCTCGCTCGGACTGATGTATTGTTATTCAACGATGGCGATTTGCTCGGGGGAACGCTTTCCCTAGGCAAGTCGGAATACCTTTTGAAGGTCCTCGAAGGAAAGTCCGGAACTTTCGCCGATCAAATTTATACCATAGAAATTGGCGGAGAGAATTTCCATTACCTAACAAGAAAAATAGGAGATGATCGCGCCCACTCTTTCAACTATATGCTTCTTTCTTCTTATCAGGAAAGACTTGAGGATCTGGCTGATACCAAAACTCTTCTATTGGGCATGAGTTCCGTTGGGATAGGCTTCAGCATCGCCTTTATTTGGATACTCATTAGAAATATAACGCGTCCGTTGCGTTTGTTGAGAGATGGGGCTGAGGCTGTGGGTAAGGGGGATTTCTCGCGCAAAGTAGAGAGTCAGACGGATGATGAGTGCGGCGAACTTGCGGATGCGTTCAACCGAATGACTGGAAACTTGCAAACTTCTCGAACGGATTTGGAGAAAACGGTTACTGAGCTACAGACGACTCAGGAGCAGCTTCTGCAGAGGGAGGCCCGACTGAGGGAAAGCGAGGAAGGTCTTCGACTGATTATCGAAGGAGCTCGTGACCACGTGATTTTTACGATTGATGATAATCATGCTATATCCCGATGGAACGCTGCGGCGGAGCGTATCTTAGGGTTCAGCAATTCCGAAGCGCAAAGGATGCCCTACGCCTATTTGTTCGAGCCTGAAGACTATGCGGAATCGCGACATACCAGAATGTTGGATACGGCTAAAAGAGAAGGGCGTGTAGAATTTGAGGGGTGGAGGCGTCGTAAGGATGGAACTCGATTTTGGGCGGATGTGACGATCTCTCGCCTCGAGAAGCTAGTTGGTTCAGAAGGGGCAGGGTATGTGGAGATTGCTCGCGATATTTCAGCCCGTAAGGAGGCTGAGGAAGCGATGCGTAAGGCTCGCGACGCTGCGGAAGAGTCCGACCGCGCGAAGAGCGAATTTCTCGCCAGTATGAGCCACGAGGTTCGCACTCCAATGAATGGCATCATTGGGATGGCTGGTATTTTGGACTCTCAGGATTTAAATGAAGAGCAAAGGGATTGCGTCGACACGATTCGAATGAGCGCCGATTCGCTGCTAGCGGTCATCGATGATATACTCGATATTTCTAAGATTGAATCAGGCAAATTCGAACTGGCCTACGCTCCGACGAACTTGCACGAGTTGGTTGAGGAGTCGGTTCAACTCGCGGTTCCTAACTGGTTGGGGAAAGGGATCTCGGTTTCAGTTGATATTCATGACAGCGTTCCGCTGAACATCGAAACCGACGCAGCAAGGGTCAGGCAAGCACTCGTCAATTTAGTTGATAATGCGATGAAATTCACCGAAGTCGGTAATGTGTCCGTTTCGGTAGAAGGTGGAGTTGATGATGGAATCTATCGTATCATTGTGGCGGATACTGGAATCGGTATTCCATCAAATAAGTTGAACAAGTTGTTTACGCCTTTTGGTCAGATTGACTCTTCATTCTCGAGAAAGCACGGCGGCACTGGCTTAGGTTTGGCGATCACTCAGAACATTGCGAACTTGCTAGGGGGGAACCTGATTGTATCCAGTCAGGAAGGACGTGGATCAAAGTTTTGCTTTTCCTTTAAGGCGAAATCGCTTCAGGAATATGCTTCTGCGGGTTCTCCGCGAAAAGTTTCAGAGAGGAAGTCTGGCGGCGATAGCGGCTCCAAGAAGGCGAACGATGCTCTGCTTGCCGATTCGCATCCTCTGAAGATTCTGATTGTCGAGGATAATGCGATTAACCTCAAGGTTCTCGCCAAAGTTCTAGGGAAATTCGGTTATGAGGCTGATACGGCAGAGAATGGCCAGCTGGGATTAGAGGCTGCGGAGGCTGGGGACTATGACTTTATTTTCATGGATTTGCAGATGCCTGTGATGGATGGTTTCGAATCGGCCCGAGCTATCTTCGAATCCGAAAACGTGAGAAGCGACGTCTACATTTGCGCGTTTACGGCGAACGCGCGGGAGGAAGATATCGAGGCTTGCAAGGCAGCGGGGATGCAGAATTTCGGGTCCAAGCCTGCTCGACCAGACAAAATTAGGGAACTGTTGGAGGCCGGTATCGCGTGGCGAAGCGAAAGAGTCTGTTCGTAGACGAAAAAAGAGCGACGCCCTTTGGGAGGACGTCGCTTGGGAAAGTTGAAAACGTATCCGCGTTTTCTATACGAGGATAAGCGCTGGCGTCTCCAATATCTTCTTGAGGGCTTGGAGGAATTGGGCTCCGACTGCGCCGTCGACTACGCGGTGGTCGCAGCTGAGGCCGATGCTCATGACTTTGCCGGGGACTATTTCGCCGCCGCCGTTGACGATCGGGCGAGCGATGGTGGCTCCTACGGAAAGAATGCCGGCATTTGGCATGTTGATGATACCGTAGAAGTTGGTTACGCCGAACATGCCGAGGTTGGTCACTGTGAATGTACTGCCGGTCATCTCGGCAGGGCCGAGCTTTTTGCCGCGTGCCTTGCCGATGAGTGTTTTAGCCTCTTGGGCGACTTGCTTGAGAGACTTGCTCTCCGCGTCGCGGATGACGGGAGTAACGAGGCCATCACCGAGATCGACGCCAAAGGCCAGATGGATGGAGCCGCTTTGCTTGATGGTGGTTCCTTCCCAGGAGCGATTCATCATAGGTACGCGGCGGATGGCTTCGGCGGATGCCTTTAGGATCATGTCGTTGACGGAGAACTTGATGCCGCCTTGCTCTGGCGTGAGTTCGGCGAGTTCTGCGTTGAGTTCGGAGCGGAGCTTGAGGAGCGCGGATACTTCTACTTCTGTTTCGAGGTAGAAGTGAGGCACCTGCGTTTTGCTCTCGAGGAGGCGCTGCGCGATGATGTTGCGCATGCCGGTGACCGGGATGGTTTCGTCGGCCGAAATCTTGGATCCGAAGGCGGGAGCGGTAGGAGCCGGTGCCGTTGGCGCAGAGGCCGCGGGAGCGGTGCCTGGCTGGGCGGCGATGACGTCGGCCTTTACGATGCGGCCGTTGGGGCCGGTGCCTTTGAGGGTTGAAATGTCGAGTCCCTTTTCTGCGGCGATCTTGCGAGCGACCGGAGAGATTTTGATGCGGCCGGTGCTGGTAGCGGGAGCGACTGGCTCGGGAGCGGGTGTTTCGGGTGTGGTAGCAACAGCAGGGGCAGTAGTAGCGGGGGCTTCGGCAGCTGGGGCTTCTGCCTTAGGCTCTTCGATAGGAGCGGCCGCGGCGTCGCCTTTGGGGGCTGCGGAAGCGTCTACTTCTTCGCCTTCTTCACCAATGGCCGCGATGGCGCCGCCGATAGGCACTTGATCGCCGACGCCTGCAAGCTGCTTCAGGAGGATGCCGTCTTCAAAGGCTTCGACCTCCATGGTCGCTTTGTCGGTTTCGATTTCAGCAATGATGTCTCCGGACTCGACGGTTTCGCCTTCGGCTTTGAGCCAGTTGGCGATGGTACCGACGGTCATGGTGTCGGAGAGCTTCGGCATTTCGATGAATACTGCCATAGGTTTAAGTGAAGAATTAAGAGTGAAAAGTTAAGAGGTGTTCGGAACTCTCTCGAGTTCCGCTACGTGTTGTTTCGGATGAATGGATTAGAGCATTTCTAGGACCTTCTTAACGATGACGTCGGCTTTGGGGAGCTGGACGGCTTCGAGAGGAGGGCTGTAGATTGCGGGCGCGTCGATGGCGGAGATTCTCTCGACGGGCGCGTCGAGGTAGTCGAAGGCTTTGCGCTGGATCATATAGGCGATTTGGGAACCTACGCCGCAGAAGGGCTTGTTTTCCTCGACGAGTAGGGCGCGGTTGGTCTTTTTGACGGACTCGATGACGGTCTCTTCGTCGAGTGGGCGAATCGAGCGGAGGTCAACGACTTCAACGTCGATGTCATGCTTTTCTTCGAGCTCTTTGGCGGCTTCGAGCGACTGGATGACAGACATGCCGTGCGCGACGATGGTGAGGTCGGATCCTTGTCGCTTTACGTCCGCTTTGCCGAGAGGAATCACGTATTCCTCCTCGGGTACTTCGTCTTCGTAGCCGTAAAGGATGGTGCTCTCCATGACGTAGACGGGGTCGTTGTCTCGGATGGCGGCCTTCATGAGGCCCTTGGCGTCGTAAGCGGTTGCCGGGCAGACGACTTTGAGACCGGGCGTGTTGGCGATGAAGTTTTCAGGCGTGTGTGAGTGAGTTGCTCCCACGCCAGTGCCGCCGTTGGCAGGGCCGCGGATGACGATGGGCACTTCGATAAGGCCTCCGGACATATAGCGTACGGTGGCGGCGTTGTTCATCATTTGGTCCCAAGCGACGTAGGAGAAGGACCAGAACATGAGCTCCATGACGGGGCGGACGCCGAGTCCTGCGGCTCCAACGCCCATGCCGATGAAGCCAGCTTCGGAGATGGGCGCATCGACGATACGTTTGGGTCCGAACATCTCGTAGAGTCCTTCGGTGACTTTGTAGGCGCCGTTGTACTGGGCGACTTCTTCGCCTATGATGACGACGTTTTCGTCTCGGTTGAGCTCTTCGATGAAGGCATCCTTGAGAGCCTGACGGTAAGTGATTTTCGGCATCTTAAATTCCTTTGCTTAGACGTATTTTCGTGGGTGGCTTGCGTCTTAGTCGTTGAAGAACATACGGCCTTCGGAAGTCCGCTGGTCTGGGTTGTCGGTTTCCCAGTAGACGTCTGCGGTGATGTCTTCAACAGGAGGGTAGGGGCTTTCTTCCGCGAATTTCGCTGCGTTGTCGGCCTCTTCTTTAGCTGCCTTGTCGATCTCTTTGGCCTCCTCTTCGGTGAGGAGCTTTTTGGAAAGGATGTATTCCTTATAAAGATTGAGCGGATCGTGGTTCTTTCGGTAGTCGTCGATCTCTTCTTTGGTTCGGTATTTCTTGGCGTTGGCGTCGGCGACCGAGTGGCCTTGGTAGCGGTAAGTGTGGATCTCGAGTAGAGAGGGCTTCGATTCTTCGTGGGCGAGCTTGATGGCGTCTCCGACCGCTTCGCGGATGTCGAAGATGGATTCGCCGTTCACGTGGGCCCAGTTCATCGCGTAGCCTTCGGCTCGAGCTGCGAGGCCTTCTTTGGGATGAGCGGAGGACCGTTCTTGGCTGGTGCCCATCGAATAGCCGTTGTTCTCGATTATGAAAATGACGGGGAGATCCCAGAGGGCGGCGAGGTTGAGGGATTCGTGGAAGGCGCCTTGGTTGATGGCGCCGTCGCCGAGGAAGCACATGCAGCAACCTTTGAGGTCTTTGTACTTGAGACCGTAGGCGATGCCGGCGCCGAGAGGGGTTTGTCCGCCGACGATCCCGTGGCCGCCCCAGAAGTTTTTGGAGGGATCGAAGAAGTGCATGGAGCCGCCTTTGCCCTTTGAGCAACCGGTGGCCTTGCCTTGGAGTTCGGCGGCGAGTTCGTTCATCGTCATACCGACCGCGAGAGCGTGCCCGTGGCAGCGGTAGGTGGTGATAAGGTGGTCGTGCTCTCCCATGAGGGAAGCGCAGCCGACAGCGATGGATTCTTGTCCAATGTAAAGGTGAAGGAAGCCGGCGATCTTGCCTTGTTGGTAAACCCGCAGCGAGCGTTCCTCAAAGCGGCGAATGCGGATCATGTCGCGGTAGTACCCGATCAGCTCGTCCTTGGATAGGGACTTGTTGATCGCGAGTTTGTTTTCTTTCGCGAGATCGGCCTTCTTCGGCTTTATGTCTGTATGTCTTTTCGACGCGTTTGCTGTGCTCACTTTTCGATGCGTTCCAAATGGTGTGAGGTTGATCGGAGGGAATCGGCGATAGATGAAGGAGAAGGAAGGGCTGGGTTCAAGCCCATCTGATCGTTTTTGCTAAGAAATATCGATGCGGTCGGCTTTCTAGGGTCGATCCATGAATGGCATTCGGAAATTAATGAGCCGGAATGATTTGTTCGACTTGGAAATCGATTGGCTTGCCGGGCAGGCAGTCCGCTTTGAGGGCGACGAAGTCTTCGGAGTACGTATCATGGATCGCCCACAGACTTTCGCGATCGGTCTCCGGGATGGGTAGGGTGTCAATTTCTTCGCGGGTGAAGAAGCCGAATTGGCCTTCGTCCATGTCAGAAGGGAGCTTGAGAATCGGTTTCTTGCAGGTGAACAAAAACATTAGCCAGTGGCCGTCGCCTTCGTAGGCTTTTTCAGCTGCCATGCAGAAGAGATGGAGGTCGGATGTCTCGATTTTCAGGCCGGTTTCTTCCCTGGTCTCGCGAATGGCGCATTCGAAGGGGGATTCGCCAGTGGGCATCTCGAGTTTGCCGCCGATCGGACTATAAAGGCCCAGGTTGGGAGCCTTAGCTCGTTTCAGCATGAGGAAGCGACCTGCCTCGTCTTTCAAAAAAATCAGTACGCTAATCTTGTATTGCATCGAAAGTAGGCGACAGTACAAAGGGGTTTGTTAAAAAGAGGTCAATGGGTAATGACCTGCCTCTTTGATCTCACGTCTTCCTCTTATGCAAGTTTTTGCAGATCAGTCGCTTCCCTTACCATTGCCTCCCT
>JBCCZW010000076.1:0-10596 GCA_039186805.1 Verrucomicrobiota bacterium | reverse complement strand
GATTTTTTGAGGCAGACCATGCATCATTCCGAGACGCTCTACAATGCGGTCTAGCTTGGCGTCGCGTTTGGGCGCGGAAGACTGGACGCGGCCAATGGTCATATCGGCGGCGAGGAAGCCGTACTGCAGGGAACGTTGAGCGCCTAGATACATATGCCGCGATCAGTGTAATTGTCAGGAAAACGAGGTTCCGACTGGGATGAAGCTTCGGGGACCGAAGTAGCTTATATAGCGAGATGACCAGTGATCCCATTGGCGGCTTTCTTCGTCTTTCCAGTTATGGTAGTAGTCGGTACAGTGTTGATAGAGATGCTGAGCGGCCTCTTGATCATTTGGGGCGATGTCGTCGATGGTCTTCAGATAGTGTCTCTTTTCGTTTTGATAATCTTCCCAGGGACATACGTAGATGCGGATGCGGTCTACCAGTCGATCGACTTTTCCGTCTAAGCGGAGGTCTTCGAGGATGAGATCGATCCGGTCGCGTTTCGTTTTGTCCTCGGGAACTTTGCGACCGAAAGATAGGGTAAGGCCTTCGTGTTGCCCGTCTTCCTTGTCGCTGTTGTGGTAAAAGACGAATCCGAGGCATGCGGTGTCCGAGAGCAAATCTTCGGCGAAATCGCGGGTCTCTTGGGGCGCGTCGCTTAGGTTCTTCTCGATGAACTCCATGATCGGTATCGCATAGTTCGAATCGGAAATTGTATTGAACTTGTGGGTACTGAATACGTTGAGCCCGAATTTGTTCCAGGGACGAGACCATCCCATGCCTTTGGATTGGCGCTTCGCCTCAAGCGCATCCATGAGTTTCCTTAAGATCCAGTTGGGCTTCTTTTGCTGGTTGAGCTCCTTCATCAGCGTTGGAATGGAGAGCTCGGAAGGGTTGATGGATCTTGTATCCAAGGAGAGGGGACTAGAGGCGATGTCTGACATTTCGGGAATCAGTCGATTGGGTTTAAGTAAGGAGGGGTCGCCACTCGATGGAGTGGCGACTTTGAAATCGGATTCTATTGCTTCGATTTTTCCACGACGGAAGCCAGTTCCGCGGCGAGGCGGGCGAGTTCCTGAGCGGATACGAGCGTGTTGGCGGCGCCTTCGGCGGTAGATTTCGCCGAATCGGATACGTTGGAGATGTTCTTGACGATCTCTACGCTGCCAGTGGACGCTTCGGAAGCGTTGCGGGCGATCTCGTTGGTGGTCGCGGATTGCTCTTCAACCGAACTTGCGATGGTGGTTTGGATGTCGCTGATTTGGTTGATGATCGTGCTGATTTCGCTGATGGCGTCGACGGCTCCTGAGGTGTCGCGTTGGATGGCTTCGATCTTTTGACCGATGTCCTCGGTAGCCGTGGCAGTTTGCTTGGCGAGTTCTTTAACTTCGTTGGCTACAACCGCGAATCCCTTTCCTGCTTCACCCGCTCGAGCGGCCTCGATGGTGGCGTTGAGGGCGAGGAGATTGGTTTGCTGTGCGATGGAAGTGATGACCTTGATGACCTTGCCGATTTCGACCGAGCTTTCTCCAAGTTGAGCGACCGTGGCGTTGGTTTCGGTGGCTACGTTGACTGCTTTGGAAGCGATCTTGGCGGCTTCGCCAGCGTTGTTGGCGATTTCCATTACGGTGGCGCTCATTTCTTCTGCGGAAGCGGCGACGGTCTCGACGTTTTTGCTCACTTGTTCGGAAGCGGCGGCTACCACGCCCGACTGGTTGGCAGTTTCATCTGAGGTAGTCGACATTTGCTGAGCGATGGCGGAAAGCTCTTCGGAAGAGGAGGAAAGGGCTTCAGCATTCTTCTCAACTGTCTCCAAAGTGCTGGAGAGGTTTTCGGTCATCTCCTTCTCGCGTTTTTCAGCGGCGAGCTTCTGGGTGATGACTTCCCAAGTGACCATCGGGCCGAGGTATTCACCGCTTTTGTCGTAGATTGGGCTGACGAGGAGATCCAAGGTTTCTTCGCCGAGGGTGATGTTGGCGCGGCGTGGAAGGTTGGAGTCGCCTTTGAGAAGATTGCGCTGGTAGCTAGGATCTTTGTGGAAGATGTCGATCGATTGGCCGATTATGTCATCCACTTTGATGGGTAGGAGAGCTTCGAGAGTGCGCAGCGTTTCGACAGAGGCTTTATTGACATAGCGAATCACCAGATCTCGATCCGCAAACATCGTATTGATCGGAGAGTTGTCCGACATGGAGGCGTAGCGTTGGTTGATGCTCTCCTGCTTCACCGACTCGGTGATGTCGGTGGCGAATTTGATGACCTTAAATGGCTTGCCGTCGAGATCGAGGATGGGGTTGTAGGAGGCTTCGATCCAGACTTCCTTTCCGCCTTTGCCCACTCTCTTATAGCGACCTGAATCTTGGAGGCCTTGGTTGAGCTTCTGCCAGAATTGTTGATACTCGATGCTGTTCGCGTAGGTCGGTTCCGCGAAGATGGAGTGGTGTTTACCTTGGATTTCTTCGAGCGTGTATCCAACGGTGTTGGTGAAGTTCTCGTTGGCAGTGATGATGGTACCGTCGAGATTGAACTCGATGACCGCCTGGACTTTGTTAATAGCATCGACTGTTCCTTGCAGTTCGATCGCTTGTTGAGTTGAGATGAGCGAGTCGTCTTTAACGGCTCCGTTGCTTTGCGTTTTAGTTACGCGACGTGACTTAGTTGCGGTATTCATTTTGGATTTTTTAGAAGGTTTTGAATTCTTGGAGGATTTTTTCTGAACGATTTGGTCCGAAAGGGGAGCGATAGCGGCGATGACTTCTTCGATCGTCTCTTGAGGGATCTGAAGGAATTGAAGCGTATCTACTAAATGGTTAGCGACTAGGCCGAAGTGGCGTTCTTCGATGGCAAGATGCGAATGGGCTTTGACCATGTCTCTTCCCTTGTAGACATCAGGACCTCCGAGCGCCGTGGTGAAGAAATCTTTTTGCTGTTTCTTAAGGCGCGTGAGGTTCGTCTTTTCGAAGAAGGTCTCTAGCTGAGGGTCTGCCAGAACTCGCTTGTAGAAGAGATCAACGGCTGCGTTGATCGCTGGAGCGCCGCCGAGTTTTTCATAAAGGGTAGCGACGTTGGATTTGGAGGTTTCGTTTTCCATAGGCCTGTAGCGAATGATTGGATACGATCTAGTAAGCGATCGTGGAGGCGTCTATTTCGACTGTCTTTTCCGTGTCGAGGACGAGCATCAGCTGATTTTCCAGCTTGTAGACTCCGGTGACGAGATCGCGGGCAATTCCTTTGAGTGTTTCGGGCGGTCCTTCGAGGAGCTCTTCGCTGGGTTCGATGACGTCTCCGATTTCGTCGACCTGGAGACTGATAGTGCCTCCATCGGCGCTGATGATGACGTTCTTCTGCGGTTCGTTGCGGTCTTGCTCTGGCAGCTCTAGACGCTTGCGTAGGTCAATGGCGGTGACGGTTTCGCCTCGGAGGTTTATCAGCCCGCTCACTACTGGCGATGAGAGAGGGACGCAGGTCATGTCTTGGTAGAGAATGACCTCTTGAACTTGCAGCACGTCGATACCGAAGAAGAGGTCTCCGAGATAGAAAGTGCAATATTGGGTGGCTGTGCTCATACGGAAGGTGGGTGAAAGGTTAGCAAACGAGCGCTTCTTCATAGAAGCTTGGGTCCGCTGAACGGATGATGGCCGGGGCGTCTAGGAGGTCGGTCACTTTTCCTTGGATGACGGCCGAGCCTTTGATGCCTTGGCTGGAAGACTTGCGAGAGATAGCGAGTTCCTCGTCGACGATATCACTGATGCTATCGACGACTAGGCCGATGCTCTTTTCGTTTTCGGTATAGACGATGACTTGGATCGTATCCAAATCCTCCGGTGCGGAATGACTGCCGTTGCCGTGGATGTGATCTGAAATGCGAAGGAGCGGGAGGATTTGTCCTCGATACTGGACGACTTGCTGGGTGCCTGTGTTTTCGATGCTTTCGGAGTCGAACTCTTCAAGACGAGCTGCCTGCGAGAGCGGAAGCGCCATGCGTTGCGAACCGTTGATGTCGAATAGGAGTATGGACTCTTTTTGAGAGTTCGAATCGTTAGATTGCTTGTCGTCATCGACGAGGGCCCGACTGTCTGAATCCGTTATGATGCCAGAGTGTTTAGCGAGGCCGAGTACATCGAGGATGAGGGCGATTTTGCCGTCGCCCATTATTGTGGAGCCAGCGAAGCAGGAGATGCCTTTGAGTTGCTTGCCCAGCGGCTTGACGACGATTTCTTCGGTGTCGTGTATCTTGTCGACTACGAGCCCGAAGGGTCTGCCGTCGGCTTGCAGTACGATGATGTTGAGAACGATGTCTTCGGTATTAACGGAGGCGTCGTCCTTGGATTCCACTTTGGTGCGAAGCTGCTCGTCGAGGTAGACGATGGGTAAAAGCTTTCCGCGGAGTCGATAGACCGGCGAGCCATAGAGGTCTTCGATCTCTTTGAGGGCTTGTTTGCCTTCGAGACGAAGCAACTCGAGTAAGCTGACTTGCGGGATTGCGTAGCGTTCGCTGCTGCTGTTAACGAGGAGCGCGGGTATGATAGCGAGGGTAAGCGGTATCTTTATATTGAGGGTGGTCCCTTGGCCTGCTTGGGTCTGCATATCGATAGAGCCGCCTATCTTCTCGATATTGGTTTTGACCACATCCATTCCAACGCCGCGTCCTGAAACATTGGATACCTTAGCGGCAGTGGAAAAGCCGGGAGCGAAGATGAGGTTCATGGCTTCTCGCTCCGAAAGCTCCGTTGCTCGCGAAGCGGGTATGAGATTTTTTTCGATGGCTTTGGCCTTCACCTTTTCGATATCGATGCCGGCTCCGTCGTCCATGATTTCTATGATGACCTGGCCCCCTTCGTGGTAGGCGCGAAGAGATAGCATGCCTTCCTCCGGCTTCCCCACGGCTTTGCGCTGTTCTGGCGACTCGATGCCGTGATCGATAGAGTTGCGGATGATGTGGGTGAGCGGGTCCTTGATCGCCTCGATAATGGTGCGATCGAGGTCAGTGTCCTTACCCTCCATGATGAGACGGACGTTTTTGCCGAGCTCGGAAGACACGTCTCGAACGATGCGGGGAAATTTGGTCCACACATTGCCGATAGGCTGCATGCGGGTCTTCATGACGCTTTCCTGCAATTCGGTCGTTATGAGGTTAAGCCGTTGGGACGCTTTTTGCAGAGCGCTTTCGTCGTAGTTGGTAGAGTTGACGATGATTTGGTTGCGGGCGAGAACGAGTTCTCCGACCATGTTCATCATCTTGTCTAAGTGATCAACATCGACCCGTATTGAACTTTCGGTGACGCTGGGGCCAGTGGATGCGAGGGGCGTATTTTTGGGCTTTGATTCGGCAGGCTGCTTTACTTCGGGATCTGGAGCCTCTTCTCTTTCCTCTGCCGGATCGAATAGACCGAAGCCGGGATCACTTTCTTCCGAACTGGATTCCGCTTCCTGAATCGGGTTTTCCGATTCCGCGGCTTGATTTTCTGCCGAAGGGGTTTGGGCCGAGGATGATTCGTCTTCCTCGAAGAGGCCAAATGCCCCTTCTCCTTCGTCTACGGTTTCTGAAATCTGTTGGGCGGCTGGAGTTTCTTCGATTTCTATTTCCTCCTCCAAGACGAGTTCTTCTTCTTCTTTCGGGGCAGGTTCCTTTTGCAATTCATCCAGCTTGCGAAGCAGCTCGCTATAGTCCGTATCACCTTCGCCGTCCGTTTTTTCGAGTGTATCCAACATTTCCTTAAGAGCGTCCGAGAGCTCGAGGAGAGTGGATATCATGGGATCATTGATCGTGAGTTTTCCGTCGCGAAGGATGGTGAGCAGATTTTCTCCAACGTGAGCGACTTCTTCGATTTTATTGAGGCCGAGACACCCTGCGGTGCCTTTGATGGTGTGGATGACGCGGAATATTAGATTCATCCGCTCAGGATTTTCGTCTTTCTCGAATTCGAGAAGCTCTTGGTCGTATTGGTCGAGTCCTTCTACGCTTTCGATGATAAGGTCGCGTATTAGTTCTCTTTGAAGGTCTTCGTTTGCCATATCGTTTAGTCGGACTGGATGTGCGCGGGCGATGCCTGCAAAGCGCGTCAATTAAAGGTTCGTTAGATTAGCTTGCGGTTTGGCGAGGCTTAATAATTGGGTTTTCGAGAAATTCTGGATCAGAATTGAATTAGCTTTTCGTGTCCTAATAATATCGAATGTACTTAGGTCTGCTTTAGGTGATATTCGCTATTTAGTTGGTAAAGAGATGGATTGTAATGCTGATGTAAAATAGAGAGCAGACCTTATGTTAAAGTGTCGTAAGATAGATGACTTATAAGTTCTCTGGCGCGAATTGGTTTTGGTTAGGCTCCTACGGGAGACTGATTGATATCGGGTTTCGGCACTGGAGGCGGAACTTAGAAATAGCGGCGAAAACCGTATTCGCAAGCGGTTGAATATTAAAACGAAGTAAAGCCTGCGGCTTTGCTGGGAAGAGGCTTTTCAGTGCCGCAATTTTTGACACTTATTTCGATTATTCGCGAACTCGGATTTACCTTGAGGGCTTGTTATATTATTGCGAAGCGATCTCAGGTTTGAGCTTGGCTGATGGAAATAAACGGTCGGAGCGGATTTCTTGCCTGATGATGTAGGCAGATGGGGCAATGCGAGTTTGGCTCGTTCCTAGAAGAGTTCCACGTCGCCAGCGACCATGGCTGGGGTATCCGCTTCGGCGCTCATGCGATCGTTTTCCCATAGGGTGGCGGTGCTTTGCTTCGCGCCGCTGATGCTGGTATGGGAGGCTTTTTCGGTTTCTTCGATTTGGGAGGCGATTTCGTCTTCCAGTTTCTTGAGCTGCGTAGAGGATAGCTTATCTATTCCGGTTTGAGTTCTTATCGATTGAGAACACTGTGAAAGCTGCTCGGCGACGGAAGGCAGCTCAACGAGCTTTTGCTGTCCGGTCTCTACTAAGCTTCGAACGCCGTTCATCGTGTCCGCTACTTGGGAGAGCGAATCGAAGGTTTGATCTCTGAGTTGGTGTAGTTGCTCGACCATCGCAGAGCCGGAATCTTCCAGTTTCCGCGATTGGACGGCATTTGAGCTGTGGTCTTCGTCAATGAGAGACGAGAGGCTTTCAACGGCCGTTTGGATTTTCTCTATGTCCCGAGCGGTACTGCTGCCTAGCTCTCTGAGCTGGGCTGAGATTTCTGCAGTGCGGGCAGCGAGTACTTCCAGTCCGCTGCCTTCGCCGACTTGGATGGAGCGTACCTGAGCGTTGAGCGCGATGAACTGAATATTGATGGAGACTTCGGTGACGATGACGGATAACCCCTCTACAAGGGACTTGACTGGAGAAACGGCTTCGCGGGATTCGTTGGAGAGTTTTTCGCTGTGTACGAAGACTTCTTTCATGGAGTCGAATGACTCTAATAGAATTTGCACCATGCCGTCGGCGGACGCGGTCATGTGCTCGAATTGTTGCATGCCTACGGAGACTTGGTCGAGCTCGTTGGACTGAGCGAGAATGGACGCGAGGCTCTCTTCGACGTCTTTGGATGATTTAGCTATTTCACTCGATGCGGTATCGAGCTTACGCGCGTTGAGAAGGGCCCAGGCTTGGGAGGATATTCCGCAGGGCTTCTCGGCAAGGCTTTGCTTGATGGCTTCGCATCGTTGGCGGAAAATGTCTTCTATTTGGAGGGAGACGACGAGACCTTCAATGGCTCCTTGGAAGCTCTGGGTGACGTGATTGAGATCAGTGTCTTGCAGAGAGTTTCTTTCGAGCTGCTGGTTTAGCGTCGCTATCGTATTGGAAATTTCCTTACGTTGAGCAGAGACTTCCTTCGAGTGTTTCGAGTGCTCGTGGTCGAATCGTCTGATGGCATGCGCTATCTTTCCTTTTGCATGGGTAAGTTGCTCGATATTCTTGCGGAATGTTTCGTCCACCATCTGATGGAGGCGCATGATTTCCTTGGATACTGTGATAAAGGTGCTTTGATGTTCTGCGGAGAGGTTGGCCGCTTCAATCTTATAGAAGACGAGCATGAACTTAAGCGGCTGGAGCTTTCCGATCATATCTTTCTGGCGGTGGAGGAGGTTGTCGGCGATCTCCTCGCATTCTGCCATAAGGGCGCCGAGTTTTTTGCGCTTGGAGAGGGAATTCTCTATGTGGGCCATAGGCTCTTCGAGAGTTTTGGCCGCCTCCAGCAGTACGCTGGCTCCGTTTTGGTGGCCGCCTGCGAGTCTTAGAAGCGTTTGGCAGTCTCTGCGTAGAAATTGCGTTCGCTCGTGGATGTCGGAGATGTTCTGACTGAGGTGTCCGAAGGCGGCTTCGACATTCGAGATCGAATTGTCGAGCGCGCTAAGAACGGGCTCGGCATCGAATAGGCCGGGTCTATGCGCTTTCTTTCGGAAGAGCTTCGGTAGGCGTGGCTTTAGTTTTCCAAGTTTCATTTAACGGGGTCTTTAGGGGCCAACGATTTCCGCTTTTTGGTCGAGTCTCGTGAAAGCGCAGATACGCTTCAAGTTTTCGGAAGATATGAGTAGTCGAACTTTGGCTCCTTTGTTGTCCGCGCTCTTGATTACTTTGACGATGGCGTTGAGTCCGACTGAGTCGACCATAGTGGAGGCGCGGAGGTCGAGTTCGAGAGTTTGACCGCGGAGGATTCTTTCGAGGAAGGGGGAGACTTCGCCCCAGAAGAGGGTCGCGTTCGTGCTTAGGATGTCGCCACGGGCCGCGTAAGAGTTGACGTTTTCTTGTGTATTCATGTTTTGGAGTCGGATTAGTTAAGCGCTGCGTTTTGCTGCGATAGTTCGAACCTCATCTTGACCTGAGCGCCGTTATTGAAGCTTTCGAATTTACTGGGGATAGCCTGCATCATAATCATTCCGCGGTGGGTGGGGATGAGATTGTCGATGGCTCGTTTGGAGTGGGTTTCGACGTCGAAGGAGTGACCGGAGCCTGGGTCCGAGATGAAGAGGTCGAGGGTGTCTCGAGTTTCGGAAAGCGATATATGCACAGCGGCTTTTCGGTCGGCCTGCCTTTTGCAGCCGTGGGTGAGGGCGTTGATGAGACCTTCGCGGAGGCAGACGATTATATCGGTGAAGTTCGCGTTGTCCGTATTGGAGATTGCAGTACGGAGGCTTTGTTCGAAGTAGCTTTGCCAATGGTCGATGTCTTCGATGGCATCTCCTGGGATCTGGACGCTGCATATGGGATAGGCCGCGTTGGGTTGCCCCGTCGGGGAGAGTCTGAGGACGGCGATGTCGTCAGCAGCTTTGGAGAGGAGGATATCGGAGTTTTGGGTCTCATCCAAGAATCGATGACCGAGCGCGAGCGGATCGACGCGCAGGTTTTCGGCGAGATCGGACAGACCGTCTGTCCAAAGACAGAGATAGCCTTGAGGGAGGGGGTGTTTAGCGGCTTGGTAATCCTCCTCGAACCAGCCGAGCGGGCCGTGCCCGATCTCCCCTCCGATGGGGTCAGCGAAGCCGTCGAGACCGGCGGCCATGGGGCGAGGAAATCCTGCGTTGATGTAAGAAAGCGTATTTGTCGCTTGATTGAATTTAATCGCGCAGGCGGCGAGGGAGTGTCCTATGCTGGAGTCGCCGGTCCATTCCTTTAGTATGAGGTCGTTGGAGAGTTGGAGCAGTTCCTTCATGGAAGCTCCTTGGTGCAGCATGCCTCGGGCGAGTCCGTGAAAGTAGCTGGATTGAAAGGCGGAGCTGAGTTCGTGGCCGGAGCTGTCGGAGGCGAGTATGACTCGCTTGTCTTGGTCGATTTGGATGGCGGAGACGAAGTCGCCGCTGGCTTGGGACTGCGAGGTAAAGAAGAATTCGTAGTTGGGGCAGCTGAGATCGAGATGTCGATCGATGAGGGAGCGTTGGCTTTGGCCGAGCTTATTGGCCTGACGGGCGGTGGTTTGCAGGCTGCGGAGCTGGCGGGTTTTTTTGCAGGCAGTTTCGACGCTGGCGAGAAGAGCCTTAGCGGCAACGGGCTTCCTTAAGTAGTCGCAGCCACCGTTGCGAATCAGGCTTTCGAGAATGGTACGTTCTTCGTCCGCAGTGAGAAGAACGATCGAGAGCGTGGGGTCGATGGTGGAGATGCGTTTCAGGAGTTCCATGCCGTTTTCTCCTGGCATCCAGTAGTCGCTGAGGACCATGTCGAAGGCGTCGAAGCTTTCTTGTTCGAGCGTTTCGAATGCGGCCGCTCCGGAATCGGCCTCGGCCACGCTGAAGCCCTTCTTTTTTAGAAGGGAGCGAAGCATGATTCTCATCGTTTTGTCGTCGTCGACTACGAGAATACGCCAAATATCCGTGGAAGCGGAAACCATGACTGTTTTAATCGGACGATAAGTGGCCATCTTAGGCGCTAGTGCTTAGCTTTGCGCGCTTTTAGCTTCGTTTTAGCGGAGTCATTGAGACTTCTTTTTGCATTCCGAGCGTCGGTTTGCATTTTGGGCGACTTTGGTTCTGATATCTGGTCTGGGCGCAAACCCTCACTACGGACTATTAGAATCTTGCCTCATGAAAAAAGTGCTAACCATTGATGATGCGACCGCTATTCGGAAGCTCGTTCGTTTTTCTCTCACAGACGCGGGGTATCAGGTCTCCGAAGCTGCGGATGGGGACGAGGGGCTGAGGGAGATGATGCGTAG
>JBCCZW010000075.1:0-10653 GCA_039186805.1 Verrucomicrobiota bacterium | reverse complement strand
CTCACACCTCTGGAGACTTTAGTGAATATCGAATCGATCGCTTATTATTGGAATCAAAGAGCGGAAAAGCTTTGGGACATGTCCAAGAATACCTGCTTAACTAGATTTGCGTTTGAAGACTTCACCAGAGTGAAATCGTTGGAACAGGTCAGCACTAGCTCCACACTGAGAGAACTTACCTTTGGGAACAAAGTTTGGGTCACACAAGAGATCGATTCTTTAAAACCACTAGAACAGCTAAAAAATCTTCGTAAGCTAGGGTTTTACATCAAGAAGGTCGTAGACGGGAAGATATCACCGATTTCGAAACTATCCGAATTGAGTTCTTTAGACTTCCCCCTGAATCTGTTCTCTACAGAGAAGATTGCTTGGCTGACATCTCGAATAGGAGAAGTAGCTCAAAGTAGATGTTTAGCTCCATACCATAGGATCGAGAAAGCCATACAGGATGGTTCTAAAAAGAAAGACACATTCATCATCGGAAAACGGAAGCCACTATTAGATTGGGAGCAAGATGGTGAGAGGATTTCGAAATACACTCAGAAGTTCGAAGCACTTTTGGCCAAATATGAGGCCGATCCCAGAATACCCGAACCTGAAAAATGAAAAGCACAACCAGTCGGACCTATTAGATAAACAAGTCTAATTTCGGTCTGTTCTATATTACCTCACAATTGGATGGTTCTTCGGACCGGACCCGAGGGGGGCGATCCCTAGACGCGAAGATCCGAAAACTCCATTGCTTCCCCCTCTCGAAAACATTCGCGACCTCAGCAAGCACATCGCCAAAGCCGTTGCCCTAAAAGCCACCGAAGAAGGCGTCACCCTCTCCAGAACCGAAGCCGCCGTCGAACGCCTCATCGAAAAACAATTCTGGACTCCTCCTATCTACGGAGACTACCGCTACACGTCCCTTTAGGTGTTTATAAGGCCCACAGCGTCGCCCACTTCAACCCGGCTATCTTCCTTCCACCAGTGCTTTCAACTCCCTGACTCTATCCTCTGTCTTTTCACAAGTATTCAAAAATTCACTAAGATTTAGACCGAGCATTTGTCTCGTGCTTTCACCATTTGGATCAACATAATTTAGAAGCCAATTAGCTTGAATGAAACCTCTAAATAAAGCCTCTGCTTCCCTACATTTTCCTCCTTCCAATAAACGAAGTTGCTCATCTAAGTTTTCTGACAAATCTCTATCGAATCCAATTAGGCCTATCCTAAACCTATTTCTCGGCACAGCTCGAGACGAAAGGTCAATGTGAAACCTCAGTTCACAACCGCTCCATCTTCTAACCCAATCCAACTCGTCTGCCTCCAAATAAGTATCCAAAATTGAGGAGACATCTACTTTCGCTACATCACTCAATCCTAAGTGAGGCAGCAAAGTTCCCAAACCATACGCTGCTATCGCCGTACAGGCAATCCAAGTTAAGCCGCTCACTAATCCACGCGATTCTTCCTGCCCAATTGCGGCTAAATCGATCCACTCTCCGAGTAGTAATACACCCTCTTCCACCCCTCCTTGGGCCGCCAGCCAAAAAGCGTAGTACTGAGTCCATCTAACCAACCCTTCTCGTATTTGATAACGGTGGTACTGGTAGACGAGAATCATCACAAGTCGTAGCATCTCCAATTTGACGATATTCACCCACGAGCCTTAACCGCTCAACCATATCGAACAACTCCCCTTCCAACCCTTCATCCCTTTCCCAATTTCACTCCCCACTTCAAAGAACTCCAACTTCACCTCATCCGTCCAAACCTCATCAATTAACTCCTCAATCACCTTCAATTGCTCATCATTCTCATCCAACCAATTCACCAAGTGCTCCAACGCCAATCTCCCTTCCAACGCTTCCTCAGATTCTGGATACAACTCCTCAAACGGCACCAACACAAATTCCTCCCGACTCCCCCACCAAGCCGCCCCAATCAATACAGCCAAGGCCACCACTCCTAAACCAATCCAAACCCCTAAACTCTTCCTAATCACACTCAAATCGCTTCGCGCCCCTTAGTGCTCTTGGTGGACCAAAGAAAAATCAACTACCAACATCACCCACTTCTTAATTCCCAACTACCCCCACTCCTTCTTCAGATCCCGACTCATCAGCGTCGTCAAAGCCTCTATCGGCCGCTTGCCCTCATATAGAATCCGATACACTTGCCTCAAGATCGGCGCATCAATCCCCTTCGCCGCGCATTCGTTGAAGAAAGCCTTCGCCGTCCGGTAGCCTTCTACAGCCGTCTTCTGTGAAGCAACAATCTCTGCGGCCGTGCGATCGCTCTTCGCGATCTCTTCCCCAAAGGTCCGGTTTCGACTCCAGTCGCCATGACAAGTCGCCACCATGTCGCCAAAGCCGCTCAGCCCATAGAAGGTCTCCACCTTCGCTCCCAAACTCTGCCCCACTCGGACCATCTCAGTAAGCGAACGCGTCAGCAAAGCCGCCAACGCATTATCCCCCAGTTCAAGTCCCTGGCAGCAACCCGACGCGATGGCGTATACATTTTTCAAGCACCCCCCCAACTCAACGCCCTTTAGATCGTCGCTCAAA
This sequence comes from Verrucomicrobiota bacterium, assembly GCA_039186805.1. Classification (GTDB taxonomy): domain Bacteria; phylum Verrucomicrobiota; class Verrucomicrobiia; order Opitutales; family Opitutaceae; genus JBCCZW01. The sequence continues at coordinate 8,098 of JBCCZW010000075.1, read as the reverse complement.
TAGATCCGCATCCCCGGTCCGCTAGCCGCGCACTGTATCCGCTCCGCCAAGTCGCCGCATTCCTCAGCCGCCAAAGTCATCGCAGTCGGTTTACCCTCTGCTACCTCAGCCGCAAAAGTCGGCCCCGACAAACACGCTACAAAGTCATGCGGCCGCGCTTCCTTCATGATCTCGCAAGGCGTCTGCCCCGTCTCCTGATCCAAGCCTTTCGCCAAACTGATATACAGTCGCTTCACTCCATCATCCACCTCAGCCTCAATCCGCTCCATCCAACCACGCAATGCATAAGAAGGCGCCCCCATAAAAACGATCTCCGCTCCCGCCAATCCTTCGACAATCGAGTCCGTCGCCACCAAATTCTCAGGCAAAAGGTAACCCGCCAAATAGTCTTTATTTTCCCGATACTCATTAAGCTGAGTCGCCAGTTCCGCTCGACGGGCGATCAATCGCGTGTCGCAACCCGCCTTCGCCAAATAGATCGCCATCGCCGTTCCCCAAGCCCCCGTCCCGCAAACCGCAACCGTCAAACTCTCGCTCATTGCCCGCCGTTTCTAGAACCAATATCCACTTTGGCAATACCGTTCAGGGGTCAGGAGACAGTGATCAGGAGTGAGATCAACCTAAGTTTAGTCCGAATTTTAACCCGCCTTGCCTCCATACTTTCCCAAGCAGCAGGCCAAGTCCCAAAATCATCTCCCGGAAGATTGAGTCTTCACTGCCCAACATAAAATAAGCGCCTACCGAGGCGTAACCGACACCCGAGCAACACGAGGCATTAGCGGACCAAAAAAAGCAAAGCCCATCGACGAGTCGACGTCTCGTTTCCCAATATGCGGATCTCCATCCAGGACCCCCTAAGAACCTCAGCCCCACCCAGCAGAAACACCTAAACTACAAGGCTTTTTGAACGTTTAAATATTTGTTACGTCTCGTAACGTATAAATCCATTCGTTCCGCATGATCGCCTTCATCAAAAACCTTTTACGCCGCAAGCCCGTCAAAACTGACGCGCTGCTGTACAAGGCCGACGATGACTACCGCATGCAAAACGCCCAATTCGTGAGCTTCCTGCAACAGAGCGGCTTCCGCAAACGCCAGCTCAACCGCCACGAAAAGACCAAACGCTTAAAAAAAATCGTCGCCGTCGCAGCCATTTGGATCTTCCTCCTGGGCTTCACCTGGGTCGCCATCGAATCCGCCCAAGCTCTCGACATCTTTTAAGCGTTCGCTGCTCCCAACCGCAAAAAAAGCGTCCCCCACTCCGAGGACGCTCTAAGGCTAAAAGTAGCGGATCTCGCGAGAGATCCGATCCTCACAACCGTTCTTACAGGGCTTGCGCCTTGAAAACGCTCTTCACGCTCGCCGCAATATAATCGCGATTAAGCTTCGATATAAACTCCTCGCTGATCAGCTTAGGACAAGCCGCCGAGCACTCGTACTGATTTGTGCAATTCCCAAAACCCGCCTCGTCCATCGCTGCCACCATGGCCAAAGTACGGCGATCTTTCTCCGGCTTACCTTGAGGCAGCATATTGAGTTGTCCTGCTTTGGCGGATACGAAAAGCATAGCTGAAGAGTTTTTGCACGCCGCCACGCAGGCGCCGCAACCAATACAGGCCGCCGCATCCATCGCCAAGTCAGCCACTTCCTTACCCACCGGAATCGAATTCGCATCAGGCGCGGATCCAGTGCGAACGGAAATAAAGCCGCCCGCCTGCTGAATCTTATCGAACGCCGCCCGGTCCGTGACCAAATCCTTCACTACCGGGAAAGCTTCCGCTTTAAAGGGCTCAACGGTTATCGTATCGCCGTCCTTGAAGCTTCTCATATAAGTCTGACAAGTCGCCACGCCGGTTTCCGGTCCATGAGGCTTTCCATCGATCATGCAAGAGCAAGTGCCGCAGATGCCTTCGCGACAATCATGAGCAAAGGCGACCGGATCTTCACCCGCATTCGTCAGATCTTCGTTCACGACGTCCATCATCTCCAAGAAGGACATGTTGGGATTCAAATTCTTCGCCTCGTACTCCTCGAATTTGCCTTCGGAGTCGTTGTTCTTCTGGCGCCAAACACGTAGTTTTACGTTCATTGCAATGTCCTTCTTAAATTACTTGTAGCTGCGAGTCGTGAACTTGGTCTCTTCGTAATCGAGTGCTTCGGTATGCCGCTCAGGGATCTTGTTGTCGCCCTTGAATTCCCACGCCGCCACATGAGCGAAGTTTTCATCGTCACGCCTGGCCTCTCCATCCGGGTACTGGTGTTCCTCTCGAAAGTGACCGCCGCAAGACTCCTCGCGAGTCAGGGCATCGCGACACATCAGCTCGCCAAGCTCAAGAAAATCGCCCACGCGCCCTGCTTGCTCCAGCGACTGGTTGAGCTCCTTTCCTTCGCCCGGAACGCGCACATCTTGCCAAAATTCCTCGCGGAGCTGCGAGATGAGCTCGATCGCTTTCTCCAACCCTTCCTTGGTTCGGGCCATGCCGCAATAATTCCACATGATATCGCCAAGACGCTTGTGGAAGCTCTTAACCGTTTGAGAACCCTTGTTGCTAAGAAATTTATCCGTGCGATCCCGAACGGCTTCTTCAGCTTCCTGGAATTCAGCCGACTCCGTCGAGGGAGCCGCTTCGCGCGGTACATCCGCCAAGTAGTGAGGAATTGTATACGGCAATACAAAGTAGCCGTCGGCCAAGCCTTGCATGAGAGCGGAGGCTCCGAGGCGGTTGGCTCCGTGATCGGAAAAGTTGGCCTCGCCCATCACAAACAAGCCGGGAAGATTGCTCATCAAATTATAGTCAACCCAGAGACCACCCATTGTGTAGTGGACCGCCGGAAAGATACGCATCGGCACCTCGTAAGCGCTCTCGTTGGTAATCTCCTTGTAGATATCGAAGAGATTTCCATAGCGTTCGCGGATCGTGTCTTCGCCCAGGCGACTAATCGCGTCGCTGAAATCCAAATACACGCCTAGTCCGGTTTCCCCAACGCCGCGTCCGTCGTCGCAGGCTTCCTTTGCCGCTCGAGAAGAAATATCGCGGGGCGCCAAGTTGCCGAAGCTCGGATACTTGCGCTCCAAATAATAGTCGCGCTCTTCTTCCGGAATCTCTGAAGGCGGACGTTTGTCTCCTCGATTCTTCGGCGCCCAAATACGGCCATCATTGCGAAGCGACTCGGACATCAGCGTAAGCTTCGATTGATAGTCGCCGGAAACCGGGATACAAGTCGGATGAATCTGCGTGTAGCAAGGATTGGCAAAAGTGGCCCCTTTGCGATAAGCTCTCCAAGCCGCCGTCGCATTAGAATTTCGCGCGTATGTGGAAAGATTGAATACATTTCCATAACCGCCCGTGCCCAGCACCACCGCATGAGCAGAGTGCCGCTCGATCTCGCCCGTATTCAAATTTCGGGTAATAATCCCCTTCGCTTCGCCGTCGATGACGACTAGCTCGAGCATTTCGCGATTGCAGAACATCTCCACCGTTCCGAGCCCAATCTGCCGACTCAGCGCAGAATAAGCGCCGAGAAGAAGTTGCTGCCCCGTTTGACCCCGAGCGTAGAACGTGCGCGAAACCTGAGCTCCGCCAAAAGATCTATTCGCGAGCGTACCGCCGTACTCTCTAGCGAAAGGCACGCCCTGAGCGGCGCACTGGTCGATGATGTTGACGCTGACTTCCGCAAGGCGATGGACGTTCGCCTCTCTTGAACGGTAATCCCCGCCTTTGATAGTATCATAAAAAAGCCGATGCACGCTGTCGCCGTCGTTTTGATAATTCTTGGCCGCGTTGATACCACCTTGAGCGGCAATCGAGTGTGCCCTTCGAGGACTGTCATGAAAAGAAAAGCACTTAACCTTGTAGCCGAGCTCCCCAAGCGTCGCTGCCGCCGAAGCTCCCGCCAAACCGGAGCCGACGATGATGATGTCGTACTTTCGCTTGTTGGCAGGGTTCACAAGCTTACCGCTTGCAATGTGGTTCTTCCACTTGTCTTTAAGCGGACCGGAGGGAATCTTTGAATCGAATTTCATCGTGGAGATTGGGTTACGGGTTCGCTTCTTCAGAGACGACTACAAGTCCCTTCGCTATGGGACAGGCATCGCAGGCCGCGCAGGCAGAGGCCACTATGGCATCTGGATTCTGCACCTTCACCGCCCCCGCCATTACTGCGGCGGGTATCGCCAAGTTTCCGAGGAAATACAACACGCTCACCACAACGGCCGCTTTCTGGAGAACGCTCGACCAAGTACGCGTTCTCAACCCCAAACTCTGGAACATGCTAGAAAGCCCATGACTCAGGTGGACGCTCAGCAAGCCGATCGAAAAGATGTAAGCCAACGAAACCCACACATCTTGAAAAGCGATCACCATCATCGAGTGGATATCGTGTACAGGAGTGCCATCCGCTAAAGTTGTTTCAGGAACCGTAGCCCCCAAAAAATCTCCTCGGACGGTGAAATGGAGGAGATGATACAGGATGAAAAAAAAGACAATTGGACCGCTGTACTTCATCGTACGCGAAGCATATGACGCCTTGAGCGTCTTCTGGTCCGCATACCCAGATCCGCCTCGAGCTGCCTTATTCTCCAAAACGAGCCTAATCGAAACGTAAACGTGCAAAATCAGTGCCGCCAGAAGCGCAAACCTCACAAGCCAAAGCGCCCCGCCCAAACCCTGAAGAAAGTGAGCGTAGGCGTTGATGTTATCCGGCGGGAAAAAGATCTGCAAGTTGCCGACCAAATGACCAATTATAAAGCCAACCAAGATCAAACCGGTGACCGCCATGACATACTTTTTACCCAAAGAAGTCTGAAATAGAATCTGGAGAATATTCATCTGAATCGCTAGTTTTGAGTAGAGTCTGGAACGGCAGTCGTTAGTCACATGTCGCTCAGAGAATTTTCGATTGAACTAGATAACTTCCCCCCTTCAGTGGGTCAATTAGGAACACTTAATTCACGGTCTGCTCACAATAAGATAAGGCGCCGCGCTACTCGCTATTACATGCGGTCATGAAATTAGATGTTCTGGGCCAGAAATTAGCCCTTTCCTCAACCGTTTTTCGGTAACGAGACTCAATCTCGCCGACGATTCTGGATCTTCAACCACTCGGGGTAGAAAAGCAGCAACGCGTTCAGATTCAAGGAGTGGAAGATCTCGCCTCGATTCGCCATCGCGTAAACTTCATCGATCTCCACAAGCCTCAACTCAAGCTCCTCGTGTGGGTCCCATTCCAGTTCGCTAGTCAACTCGCAGTCCTCGGCCAAGACGAAGTGGCAGGTGTTATTCATGATCGCCGGATTCGCGCTCACATCCCCGAGCTTCCGATGCCGCTTGGGCGTATAACCCGTCTCCTCCCGAAGCTCGCGTAAACCCGCTTCGATCGGATCCTCACCCGGATCCATCACCCCGCCGGGAATCTCCCAAGAAGTCTTTTCCACGCCAAAGCGAAACTGATTCACTAAAATGATCTCCTTCTTCGGAGTCAGAGCGATCACGTTCACCCAATCGTTCGTATCCAGCACATAGAAGTCGCCTTCTACGTCGCGCTGAGGATGACGAAACTTACGCTCGATCAGATCGAAAACTCTACATTTCACGAGCGTCTTTTCGCCCAGAACCTCCCAATGCGAAACTCCCTGAAGCTTCGCCTTTTCAGCTTCGCCAGACATAGTCCTTCGCGTGAAGCCAGTCGGACTACTTCGCCCCTGGGATCACCAGCTTCTGCCCAATTTGCAGCCTATAAGGATCCACACCGGGGTTCGCTTCAAGCAAGGCGTTCAAGTTGATCTTAAACTTACCCGCAATGCCCGCCAGAGTGTCGCCGCCCGCTACCGTGTAAGTCCCCGCATCGCTACCGGAAGTCGAAGGCTTTGGGCTTCCCGAAGAAGAGGCGCTCGGCTTACCGCTCGCTGGAGCAGTCGTGGTTCTAGGCCGCGTCGTAGTGGCAACCCTGATCCCTTCCTTTTCCAGAGCTTCGACCTTTTTCAACGCGGTCCCCGCATCAATCGCCACCTTGCGGATCGAAGTCTTGGTAGTGCGAACATCGTCGCTTACCTTCTTCAGTTGAGAGCTCAGCTGACTCGCCAAATTCTCCATCCCCTTCCTCATCTCGGCATCCACGCCTCCCACCTTCTCATCAATCTGCGCTTCAATCGCCGAGGAGTCCGCCTGCGCGGCCTTTAACTCTTCGATCTGAGCCACCAATTCCTTATTCTTCGAAAACCCGAGCCAGCCCAAGGCTACGCCGAGCGCGGCGAGGATCACCGCGGCTATTCCAACGTAGAGCGGCGTTTTGGAAGAGGAATCGAGATCGGCTGAAGATAGATTGTCCATGTGGAGTAAAGGGCGTCGAACGCCATAAATATTAGCTAATCAGAGACAAATATGCCCGCATGAGGCAATTACATAGTCATTGATCATCCTGGAATGCTGAGATTTTCAAGAAATTCTTGACAGGCACTCTGAAACCGAATCTTTTGTCGCCTCTTTTCGCGGGGCGTAGCTTAGCCTGGTAGAGCGCCTGGTTTGGGACCAGGAGGTCGAAGGTTCGAATCCTTTCGCCCCGACCATCTTTCCATCGGAGAAAGGTGGTTCCCAAGAAGAAGCGAACATAGGAGAAAAGATGGATCATGCGGAGCGCCGCTCCAAATGCCTTCGAACAAGGAGAAGCAGCCCCCTCCCAGCTACTCCACTTAGGTTTCCCGCCTCTTGCCAATACGGTCACCCTGCCATACCCTCTCTTTTAGACTCGCCCAACTCATGGGCGGATCCTTTATTCCAGACGCTGCTCCCTCACAAGCAGCGGACTTTCTTCGGAAGATCCCTACGCACTATGTCTCCCGATAACATCGAAAAGATTTCAATACCGCTCCTCCTCGAATACGCTGCAAGCTTGCCAGCGTCTCCCAAGATTTTCGCTCGTCTCACCAAGATCATCGAAAACGAGGATACTCCCCTCGACCTTTTCGCCTCCTTGGTCAAAATGGACCCGGGAGTCGCCGCCCAAATCCTGCGGGCCACCAACAGCGCATTCTACGGAGCCTCTTTTAAAATCAATGATCTCGAGACGGCCATCAGCCGCATCGGCTACAACGAGGTGCATGCAGTCTTGGACATGGTGGTATCCAAGGAATACTTCTACCAAGCCCTCCCCGTTTATGGCATCACTGCTTCCGAATTCTCGGATCAGAGCGTAGAGGTTGCCGTCGTTTGCGAAACGCTCGCCAAGCGCATTGGCGTGGACTACAACCTTCCTTACATCACCGGTCTCCTACACACTATTGGCAAGCTGGCTATCAACCTCTACCTCGAACGCATGGAAACCGTCCTCGATCTCACTTCGATCGATGACGAAAAACCTCTCCTAGAAATCGAAAGCGAGATCCTCGGGACCACGCATTGGAAAGCCGGATACGAGCTTCTCAAACACTGGCAATTCGAACCTGAAATCTGGCAGGCGGTTAAAAACCAAGGCAATCCAGAAGCTTCGCCAAGCTACGTTCGAGCCACAGCGATACTCACGCTCGCGATCTGGATCGCCGATCAGATTGGCGGATACGACTTCGAAGCAGCCCTACCACGCCCTATCAAATGGGCGCTGGCCCGTCTTGAGATCGACGCTCTCGACGTCACCTCTCTTATCGACGACTCGCGTTTCGAAATCAATGACCGCCAAAACATGTTGGCGCTGCTCCTTTAATTGGAGCGATTTCAAAGCGAACGGTCCTGCGTTGAAACTCCGCTTTTGACTTTCGGATAATCGCCGTCAGGATGCCGGCCGAATCTCTTCCGCTCTTGTATCCCTTGCAAACAAAGTCCGCTTTGCTTGCACGCAGATTCCGCCGGTCGATACTCATGATCGCTCGCGCCTGCTTGCTAGCATATCCGCTTTGCCCGGCGCAAAGCAGCGATGTTGTATACGATACCCTTCCGTCTCTTCTGCAAAACGGGATTAGCGCCTTCGAAGCCGGCGACTATCCGTCGGCGTCCAGCAACTTCCTTCGTATCCAAGAAGTCTATTCAAACGAGCCCGATTGGGTCGGGACAGATCTTCCCCGAAGAATCCTTCCTCTCAGCGGCTTTGCGTCCCTGAAAGCCCATCG
>JBCCZW010000074.1:0-10741 GCA_039186805.1 Verrucomicrobiota bacterium | reverse complement strand
GTAACGTTTTCGAGCTTCCGAGCTAAAGGCATCATAGGTAGAATTGTCTCCCAGAAGAAGTGACGAATCGCGTAGCGTCTTCTGGTTTGGTCCATCATTTCGCATATTGGGCCAAATGGAAATCATGAGCTTTAAGTTCTGCTCATGAAGTTGATTCAACAATGCCTCAGGATCTGGAAAACGCGAGGGATCAAAGGATTTTTCGCCCCACCAGTTATTGGGCCAGTATTTCCAATCCTGTACAAGGCAATCGATGGGTATTTTGCGTCTGCGAAATTCGTCCGCCACCTGCTGAAGCTCATTCGCCGTATTATAACGTTCCTTGGACTGAATGTATCCAAAAGCCCAGCGCGGGAGCATGGCCGCATCTCCCGTCAACATTCGTATTGAACGGATGATTTCGTCAAATCCTGGTCCATGTATGAAGTAGTAGTTAAGTGAATCCGAACACTCGCTCCAGAATCTCAAAGCATTTTCCTTCGACTCAAAGCCGGAGACTGCAGCAGTGTCGAAGAAGAGGCCATAACCCGCAGTGGAAAAAACCACAGGCATTGGTGATTTCATGTTTGCTTGAAACAGATCCTGCCGCGTGTTGCGTAGGTCGAAATGGCCTTCCTCATGTTGTCCCAAGCCAAAAAGAGCTTCATTTTCTGATATGAGAAATTGCTGCTCATAGTTCAACGCGATACGATCAACATACTGATCTACCGGCACGCCAATAGAACGTTCCCCATCCACAGTCTTTACAACCTCAACGCATCCGGATGCATCGTAGCGGTATCGTTTCACCTCTCTGGTCCGAAGCTTCCGCCCTCCTTCGGCTTCTCTGAGCAGTGTATTACCAGAACCGTCGAACCAACTGAGCTGACCGGTTTCACCGTTTATGTTCAGTTTCAATTCATCTGTCGTCAGCACCAGCCCTTGGCTGTTCTCCTCCACCGACCAATCTGTAAATTCCGGTTTGTTTATAACCGAAATCCCAGGGCGGGATGCGATAGCTTGCCCAGAAACCTTAGCTTGAATCTGTATGCAACTGGCTGAGCGCGGGATGACATTAAGGACGCAGTGATCTAATTCGACCGTCAGGCGAGCTCCATCCCTGAGCCATTTTCGTGATACTGTACTGATTTTCATTGTGGGTAACTCTAATCTTCGGGGTTTAGCATGCTCGCATCGATGCCGCGGATATGCCTTGAAGAAAGTGAAAACCATTAGCACGATATTTCGATGCGTCTGAAATAAGCGTGGTAGATCCTATCAAAGTCGTTTGGCTGGATCTGATAATAATGAGATGAACAAACCCGTACTAGTTAAAGGGAGCAGCTGGTGGCATAAACATAGCCAATTGCCTCTCGTCATTGGAAAAGTTTACGCTGAAAGCGATGACCGGGAGGCTGAATCAGATGATTTTACTGCTATTTGCCATATACATGACCACCCTGAGCTCGTCATCGTTCACGGTGGTACGGCCATGCATTCCTTTAAGGGCAAGGACTATCCGATTTCGGCAGGTGACGTCTTTTGCATTCTCGGTGAGCAGGAGCATTATTTTCATGAAATGCATCAGCTTCAATTGCTGAATGTCATGTATGATCCCGTCGGGCTTAATTTACCTATTGGCTTCTTCGGGAAGATCCCCGGTTACAACGCAATGTTTCGACTTGAACCGAACCATCGCGAGAAACACGAATTTTCCAGCCGACTCACGCTCCATCAATCGAAGCTGGCTCATTCGGTCAATCTCGTGGAATCCATGTATACGGAACTCCTGGAGCAACCCCCGGGGTTCGAGGTTAGTATTTTGGGAGGTTTGATTCGGTTGATTACCTTCTTATCGAGGCACTATGGAGAGCATAGCGGTAAGAAAGGAAGCGCCCTGTTAAGGATCGGCGAAGTGTTGATTCTTATGGAAAACGATCCCGAGAAACCCTGGAGTTTAGAGGAACTGGCTGAATGCACACATCTTTCGCCAACTAACTTTATCCATACCTTCAAACAGGCAACAGGCGTACCGCCGCTGAAGTATCTGATTCAACTGCGTATTCGCCAGAGCATGGAACTTCTAGCTGGCACTGATATGACCGTTACTGAAATCGCCTTCGAATGTGGATTCAACGATAGCAACTATTTTGCGCGTCAGTTTAAGAGCATCAATGGGATAAACGCCACTGAGTTTCGGGCGCGATGTGAGATGGGTGGCGTCTTCGATAAGTCCTCTTTCAAGAGTTGAGTAGCTCTGTCGCTTGCGGTTTTCAGCGAAACTGGTTCAGTGGGTCGCAGAAAGCTCTCTTCAAAAACTGTTTAGAGACTTTCTGGAAAATTGGACAGCTCGCTTCAAGACTCGCCCGCCTAATGGGCAAGCCTGCGTTTCACATATGATAAGGGCATTGCCTACGTTGGATGTGATGTTTCTTGATATTGGAAACTCGGAATGCTGGCAATCAGCTATTGGATGATATAACTGAGTTTTCGCCGTTCTGTTCATACTTTTCCCAGCCACCGCCGAGCGCTTCGAAGAGGCGAGCTCCGTTGAGGGCGAGATTAATTCGAGAGGCGACCAAGCGGTCTTCCAGATCGAGTACTCGCGACTCGGACTCGAGTACATTGAGGAAGTCGACTAGCCCTTCTTGGTAAAGCGATTCAGCTAGTGAGACGGCTTCGCGAGCCGCCTCGACAGAATCTCGCAGGTGATCGATTTCTTCTTGCCCTTGTTGGTAGGCGACAATCGATGATTCTATCTGGGACAGAATCGAGAGGACTGTATTTTCGAAGAGAGCGACGGCTTCAGCGTTGCGAGCCTGCGCGGCATCGATGCCTGCCTGAATCTTTCCTCCGGTGAAAAGCGGGAGGCTTAGGCTGGGGCGGAAGCTCCAAGCCTGACTAGAACTGTCGAAGAGCGAGTCCAGCTCAAGACTCTGCTGGGCGATGCCTCCGAAAAGAATGAGTTTCGGGTAGCGTTCGGCGACTGCCGCGGCGATATCTGCCGAAGCCCTCGCAAGCTGTCGCTCGGCCATGCGAAAGTCGGGCCGACGACGTATCACTTCTGTGGGTACCGCAGAGATGCCGGAGAAACTAAAACCGGGTAGAGGTCGAGTGGCGCTGAGTTCGACGGCGAGTTGGTCTGGCCTTTCGCCGACGAGCGTAGCGAGCTGGTAGATGCGTTGTTCGATTTGAGCCTGAATAACCGGTATCGCGCTGCGTGTCGCTTGCCACTGGCTCAGAGCTTGGGCTTCTTCCAAGCGACTAGCGAATCCGGAAGCCTTGCGATCCTGAACGAATTGGAGGGTTTGCTCTTGAGTGCGGGCATTGTCCTCTGCGACTTGAAGACGTTCCTGCAGACCTCTGATTGTGAGATAACCCTGGGCGACGCCGGATACGATTTGGAGGGTGGCCAAACGTTTGGCTTCCTCGGCGAAGGCTTGGTCTTCCTGGGCGCGACGGACAGCGGCGCGCACGCTGCCAAAGAGGTCGATCTCCCATTCCAGATCCGAGCCGACTTCGTAGTCGCTTTGTCTGAGACTGGTGAGACCAGCGGCGGCCAGCGGGGGAGCAGCGCCAGGACCATTCAGACTTCCTTCTTGATCGGTATAAGCGAGGCCAATACCGAGACTTGGAAGCCGATTGCCAGCGGCAGCTTTCCGGGCGGCCTTGGCTTGTTCGACTCGGGCTGCGGCGGCCTGAAGATCCCGATTGTTTTTCGCGGCTCTGTCCACCAAGCGGGAAAGTTGGTCGTCTTGCAAAAGCGTCCACCATTCGACGAGATCGTAGCGATCCGATTCCGAGATGGATTCGCGATTAATAAACTGCTCCGGAAGATCGATCTTCGGCGCGGCTGACGGTTCGCCAATGGTCTTACAGCCGGAGAGCAGCAAGAGGGTGAAGCCAGATGTTGCGATAAGTTTTTTCATGAGAGTTGTCCTTCTGTGGAAATGGGTAGCATTGGGGCGGGTTGCGCCGATGATTCAGTTTTCGTTTTAGCGACGAAGAGCTTATAAGCAGCTGGAATGAAAACCATGGCGAGTAAGGTGGAACCCGCCACGCCTCCCGCCATGACGATAGCCAGAGGTGGCCAAAAGTCGCCCCCGACGAATAAGAGCAGGGGCAGGAATCCGCCAATTGTCGTTAATGTAGTGGAAATTAGGTGACGGCTCGCTCCCAGGATTTCTTGGGTGATAGCCTTAGGATCGCCGTCGCAGGCTTTAGGGTTGGAGCGGATGGCGGCGATAACGACGATGCTGCTATTGAAGGCGAGTCCCATCAAGCCGAGCATGCCGAGAATGGAATTAAAGCTTATCGGAAAGCCCATTAGCCATGTGGCGAGCAAGCCGAAACCGGCTGACAGTCCGGCGACCAGGCCCAACAGTATGGAGATCGTCACGCTCCGAAATGAGAGAATGAGGACGGCAACGGTCAGGGTGATGAGAATCGGTAAATGGAAGAGGAGGTTGCCGATGGCCTCTCCTTGGTTTTCGCTATCGCCGCCGATTTCCAATCGGTATCCGGTCGGTAGCTGAAAGCCGTTTCTTTCCATTCGCTCAAGTATTTCGTTGGTGACGTCGATTGGCAGGGCGGCATTGGCGGTATAGCCCCGTATGATGTTTACGCGTTCGCTATTTCGTCTGGTGATGCCTGAAACTTCTGGACGCAGTTCGAGTTTGCCCAAAGCTTCGAGTGGTATCCATTCTTTGGATTCGGGCGAAAGGAAGTTTATGGCTGCGAGCGCTTCGACGCTGCGGCGATCCGTCTGTCCATAGCGTACGCGAATGGGCAGTTCTTCGGTGTCTTCGATGATCGAGCCGCCAGTGAGGCCCTCCAGGTTGGCCTGCATTTGCAGGGCGAGGTCGGATAGGCTGAGTCCGGCGAGCCGAGCTTCGTCTTCATTGGCTGCGAACCAAAGCTTGGGCTCGCCGCGCGGAATCGTCATTCGAGCGTGCAAGACTTCTGAGTGCGAGGCGAGCTCACGCTTGATGGCTTCGCCCAGATCTTGAAGCGTCTTGACTTGGTCGCCGTAGATGCGGAATTCGATGTCTGAGTCGCTCGGCGGTCCTTGAGCGAATTGGGTCACTACAATCTGAGCGTCATTGAAAGCCTGATCTAGCTCCGCTTGCAGCAGCGGGATCAGGCGCTTCACGGCTTTGGCGTCGCGGGCTCCGATGATCGCATCGGCGTAGTGCGAAGCGTTATCTTGGTTCATGACTAGATTGTAGTAGACGGAAGGGAAGCTTCCACCGACCAGCCAAGAGACGCTTTCGATGTCTGGATTTGCCCGTAATCTGCTTTCTATCGATTGAGCTGTGGCGAGCGAGCGTTCCACCGATGCCTCTGGCGGCAGCCATACTTGCAGGCCGAAAAGGTTGCGATCTACTCGGGGAAAGAATTGGCTGCCCAGGGTCGTTGCCAGTAGGAAGCCGATCAGCGGCAGCGCCAAAGCATAGCTCAGGGCTCTCCAAGGGCGGACCATTCCCGCAAGGAGCCAGCTTTCCGCCTTTTTGCCTATCGCGCCTGCAGGAAGACCGTTTTCCATCCAGCGCGGCAGCTTGTTGTTCCGTCGACCTTTCCCGAAGATACCCGCGATCGAAGCGATCAAGGTCATAGCGACGACGAAAGAAACCACAAGGGCGGTGATAACGCTGCCGCCAATAGAACTGACGAAATCGCCTACATTCCCCGGAAGCAGGAGGATGGGTAGAAAGGCGAGGACGGTCGTCGCGGTGGAGGACAGAAGTGGGATGAAAAGATGTCCCAACGCTTCGGATACAGCCTCGCTCTTCGAGCGCCCCTTCTTGAGCAGCTTGACTACATCGTCGGTGATTACGATTGCGTTGTCGATCAACAGACCGAGAGCGATGATCATCCCGAAGATCGACATTTGGTGCAGTTTGCCGCCTGAGTAGGCGATGATGGCGAGAGCGAGGCTTGCTGAGAGCGGAAGCGCTGATCCGATGATCCACGACGCCCGCCAACCAAGAGTGAGAAAGACGACTATGACGACGAGGGCGGCTCCAAGCGCAAGATTCCCGCCGAGTTCACCTAGACGCTCGCTTGTGTAGACGTTTTGCTCGAAAATCAGCTCCGCTTCAACGCCTCCTCCCAGTGCGGAGCGAAACGATTCTAGGACGTCGTTGGCTCTGGCGGTCCACAAGTCCACACGTTGGTCTTGCTGGACGCGCGCTGCCACCAGGATGGTGCGGCGGCCTTCGCTCAGGGCGATTTCCTCGGGTGGATTTTTCCAGGCTCTTTCGATGGTAGCGATATCAGCGACCCGCGTGATACGGCCTTCGGCGCTTTTTTCTAGAGGGATGCCTTGTATTCGATCTATGGAGTCAAGCTCGCCTTCGACTTCGATAGAGAGCGCGGCGCTGCCGTCTCGCAAGAGTCCTGCAGGCGTCTTGGAATCGGCAGAAGCGATGACTTGCGAGATCCTCGCGGTGGAAATGCCAAGAGCTGCGGATTCACGCGGATCCACGGTTACGGTAATTTCTTCTTCTGGTTCACCGTATAGCCTGACGAGCTCGGTACCCTGGATCTGCCTGAGCTTGTCTGCCAGCTCTTCAGCCTTGCGGTTTAGGATGGCAAGTCGCGGTTCGCTGGGATGCGACCAGCTCAGGCCGATGATGTAAGTGAAGGCGACTGGGCTGCGCTTGTCGTCGAAGATCGGCGCTCTCGCATCGGGCGGGAATTCCTTGCGAGCGTCTTCGAGCTTATCTCGGATTTCGGCGAAGTACTTGCCGTTGGTCTCTGCGGTCACGTGGTCATCGAGCTCGATCGAGACGATGGATACTCCCGAATTCGAAGAGCTATTGACCGTTTTGATCGCATCGATTTCCTTGAGCTCGAGCTCGATTTTATCGGTAACCAGGGTTTCGACTCGACTGGCGCTGGCACCGGGCACAGGGGTGATGATGACCGCGTTTCGGGTCGTAATGACCGGGTCTTCCAATCGCGGAATATTGATGAGCGCTGAGAGCCCGGCGACGATCGTCAATATTATCGTCAGCGTAAGTAGATATCGGTTACGCAAGAAAAGCGTAGCGAAGCGATTGTCTGCGGTTTTCATGATTCAGGCCTTTCCCTTGGGCGTTCTTGGCTTGCGTCGGCGATTGGAGCTTCTGGGGAGCTGTATGCGGCTACTCGGACTCGTTGGCTGGGCGATAAGCGATGCAGCCCGTCCGTCACAACCCATTCGTCTGGGCTGAGAGCGCCATCTATGAGGACGTCCATGGCGAGCGAGTGGATCACCTCAACATCTCTCCTTTGGACAAGCGTCGTCTCGGAATCCGACGCGGCCCTCGCGACATACACCGACCATAGACCTCGCGAGCTTTCTGTGAGAGCCGATCTCGGCACTAAGTAGCTAGAGTAACCGCTCGCTTCCTTGGCGAAGACATCCACTAGGTCTCCGTCTCGGAGTCCGAGCCCTGAAGGCACGCCGCGCAGCAAGACCTCGACGGTACGGGTACGATCATCTCGTTCAGGGAGGACTTGGTCGACGCGGACGCTGTGGCGACCGCCTTCGAAAGCGATGTCTATTTCGGTTCCCGAGGTTAATTGATTGGCCGCTTCGATGGAAAGTCCGACGCGGATTTCCAGTTCACTGTCCTCAAGTATCCGGTAAATGGGTACGCCCGTAGAAATAACGACTCCCTCGTCGATATATCGTTTCGATATGGTTCCGGAGAAGGGAGCTTGTAAAGTCGATTTGCCGATGTCGACTTCGAGCGAATCGATACGGGCGATGATTTGCTGAACAGCGGCGACGCGAATGTCATGGGTGCGCCGGGCCTCATCGAGTTGCTGCGTGGAGATCGCGTTGCGTTCGCCGGCTCTCTGAGCGCGTTCATAGGTGCCGAGAGCGAGGGCTTGGGAAGCCTCGGCCTCCAGCAAGCCTGCTTTGAGTTCGCGACGCTTTGCGTGTAAGCTTTCTAGGTCGAGCTGAGCCAGGGCTTGTCCGGCTTTAACGCGTTGACCTTCCTCGAAATAGAGTTGGACGATCTTGCCGCCGCGTTCGAAGCCGACGTCGCTGCGTCGGGCGGCTGTTACGGTGCCGAGGTAGCGTCGCTCGAGATAGGCGTTCTCAAGGCGTTGCAGCGGTAAGGCGTTTACCTCGAGCAGTCTTTCCGCTTTGAGTTCACCGCTGTCTTCAACTGAAGCGTCGTAAGCAAAAGTGAAATACAAGGCGGATAGGGCGACGACGGGGGTGGCGATAAGGAGAAAACGAGGCGTCTTGCGAATAGAATTTCTTTTAGCTTTCTTCATGATTCATAGGATTATGATTATAATATAAACAGTGAAAATTTTTTTAGGAGCTATTCTCTACCTTCCAATAGTGTGCTGATCCCGCTCCGGGCTGCTTGGAGAATTTCGATCCTCCGATCATCGCTTTGGTAGGCTCTTGCCAAAGAAAGCGCGCCGATGCCCATGCAATAGACGGAAATGACGACTTCTCGGGCTTGATCGCGTTCCGATTCAGGAAAGTGTTCGAGGGCTTGTTCAAGGCGAAGCTGCAGGCAGTCATCGAAAGCGCTTTTGGCATTGGCTTCATCGCGCGCGACGTCGCTGCTTAGGCTCGGGAGCGGGCATCCTTTATCGCTCATTTGCAGATGCTCATCGCTGAGGTAGCGTTCCGCCATAGCGCGGACCCAGTCCCATCGGGAAAGGGTTTCAATGCCCTCATGAAGGAGGTGACCCGATTCGCTCACTGCGTGGATGAAGGATTTTCTGTAGAGTTCATCCTTGTCTTTGAAGTGGGCGTAGAAGCCGCCGACAGTGAAACCGGCCTCAGCCATTACCTTGCTGACTGAAGCTCCACGATAGCCGTGACGCCTGAAGACTCTGGCTCCAGCGTCCAAGATGATTGCCCGGCTTCGGACTTTGCGGTCTTGATCATATCTCATGTCGGTTATTGTATTATACGCATAATATAAAGATCCGAATTCGCGAGAATTCAAGAAAATTCTGAATTTTTGCAGCGCCTCACGTTACTGGGTAACTGCGTCCATTCTCTTCTCCTTCTCTCTGGTTAAGGGGAGCGAAGGGTTTAGTGGCAGGCGGCTCTGGACCGCGAATAAGGAGTTTGGGAAGCGGATTGAGGACGCCCTAATCCTAGAAGATGATGTAGAGGGCGAAAAAGGCGGTTAGGTAGATGATCGCCCAGAAGCCGAAGCGTCGGTAGAACGGCTTAGCGCTCAGTTGCTCTTCTTCTGGGAGGGGTTTGTTGAGCTTGAGGAGAGCAAGCTGGTCTTCTGTAGGGGCTGGGGTGAGAAGGCTGACGACAACGAAGACTGTGGTCAGGATACCAGCGAAAAGGGCTAGGAGGAAGTAGTAGTGGATGTTGAGGATGAACTGCGGCAGCAGGTAGTCGTATCCGGGAATTGTAGACGTGAAGTTGTAGAAGAGACCGAGGCTAATACCGCAGGCGAGGGTCGTGACGCAGGCCTGGTGGGTGCCGCGCTTCCAGAAACGGCCGAGAAGGTAGCAGAGGCCGTTGGGCATCATGAGGAATCCGCCGAACTTCAGCGCGAGGTCGAAGATACCTTGATTGATGGTCATGAAAATGGGAGCCGCAGCGACCCCCCAGAGGATGTTCATGATCGCGATGGACTTTCCGACGAGGACGCCTTGGCGCTGCGTCGCGTTTTTTCGGATACGAGGATAAATATCAATGGCGACGATGCTGGCGAGGGCGTTGATGCCGGAGTCGGCGCTCGACATGAGGGCGGCGATCATGCCGGCGAGCACGAGTCCTGAGAGGCCGACGGGGAGGAGGTTGCGAGTGAGTTCGCTGTAGGCGGTGTCGGGATTGATGCCGGGGTAGAGTTGAGCGGCGATCATCCCTGGGATAACGAATAGTATGAGCGCGAACATCTTCATGCCAGCTCCGACGAGCATGCCTTTCTGGGCATTTTCGAGTTCTTTTGCGCCCAAAACTCGCTGGAGCATGGTGATGTTGGAAAAGGCCCAGAGGCAGGAAGCGAGAAGTTGGCCGGTGACCATGGCGTGCCATGGAAAATGCGGGTCGTCGATGGGGCGAAGCAATTCAAGGTTGTCCTCCGGAAGACTCGTGAAGAATTCGTTAGGGCCGCCTACGGTAATGAGTCCAATGATGGCAACGAGGAGAGCGCCGATTACCATTACGATGACTTGTATCATGTCTGTAATGACAACGGCGGTCAGTCCGCCCAGGACCGAGTAAAGTCCGACAGTGCTGGCGATCGCGAGACTTGCTAGCCAGATATTGGTAGCGTTGATTTCGAAATTGAAGAGAGTGAGCGTCGCGATGGAGCCGGTGTACATGGTAAGCGGGCTGGTGATAATAGCCAGGGCGACGAAAGCGGATCCGTAGAGGAGCTTTGCCGGGGTAGCGAAGCGTCTTTCTAGGAATTGCGGAAGCGTGGTAATGTTGCTCCTCAGGTAGAGAGGAATGAATACGATGGCCGAGATGGTGAGGCCCAAACCTCCGAAAAGTTCGGGGGTTACGGCGGCGATCCCGATTTGGTAGGCTTTGCCTGTACCTCCGACGAACATCCCCATACCGACGTTGGTGGCGAAGAGGGAGAAGCCGATCATGACCCAGTTGAACTGGCGATTGCCCAGGAAGTAGCCCTCTTGCGTCTTGGCGTTTTTTCGACCTATCCAGATGCCAACAAAAGTGACGGCGATGAGGTAAACGGCTACAATAGTGAGATCTGTGATCTGTTCGGTAGGCATGGGGATGGGGTAGCAAGAATTCAGTTGCTAGGCG
>JBCCZW010000073.1:0-10791 GCA_039186805.1 Verrucomicrobiota bacterium | reverse complement strand
GTTTCCGTGAGGTGCGCTCCCACTTCGCCTGCGCCTACGATGACGATCTTCATAAGGGAGCGGATTGTGAGGAAGGCAGGTTGCGGGGCAAGGGGTTTTGTTCGCGGGGCAGGAGTGTTGCGGCAGCAGCGATGAAAAAACCACGCTTTGATGAGCGTGGCTTTAGCTGAAAATAGATTTCCCTAAAATTATCGGTTGGGATCGAAGCGGGCGGCGGAGAAGGCGGACCAGAGGTGAATGATCCAGCCGAGACCGATGAACCAGAGTAGCCCGGCAAGGACAAAGTGGATAAATGCTGCGAAGACGCGGCCTTGTAGGAGTTGGCCCAGTCCGGCGATGAAAAAGCTACAGAGAGCGGCGATAACGTTTCCGCTGGATCCTCGTCTTGTCATAGTGAGTGTGTCATTCATTGTAGAAAGTTGTTTGCGCGAGATGCTTACACTTGGACCGGTCTGCGAGTTGCGGAAAGTTTAAGTTAAATTGCATTCTTGCCTGAGCGAGTGAGCGGATATTGTTTGGAGACGTATGCTGTTGCTGGTGATCGCAGGCCTTTTGGCGTTTTTGCTTTTTTGGATAGAGGTCTATTTCAAAGGACCCATTTCGGATCCGGTCGATCCTCCTTCGGGTATTTTGGACATGCACTGCCACACTGCGGGAATCGGAGCTGGAGGGAGCGGGGCGAGGATTTCCGATGATTTGCGGAATAGCTGGAAGTTCGGCTTGTATTTGAAGATTTTCGGCAGCAGCGAAAAGCGGATCAATGAGTTGGGCGATGCGCATATCATGGATGTAATTGCTGCTTCGATACGAGAGTCTCGCTATGTGGACAACGCTGTGATATTGGCGATGGATGCGGTCTATGATGAAAAGGGAGAAAAGGATCTTGAGGGGACCGAAGTTTATGTCCCGAACCGATTCGTGGGCGAGGAGACGGCTAAGCGAGGGGAGTTGCTGTTTGGCGCGAGCGTGCACCCGAATCGGAAGGATGCCCTAGAAGAGCTTGAGTGGTCGAAGACGAATGGAGCTGTATTCGTGAAATGGTTACCGAATATTCAAAGTATCGATCCGTCTGATGAAGGGCATGGGAGATTCTATTCAAAGTTGGTCGAGTTGGACTTGCCTTTGCTCACTCACGTTGGAGATGAAGATTCCTTTTCTAAAACGGATAACGCCTTGGGCGATCCCAAGAAACTGGAGTTTCCGTTGAGCTTGGGCGTGAAGATCATTGCAGCGCATGTAGCGAGTTCAGGAGAGAATGAGGGGCAGTGCAATGTGGAGCGATTGTTGGAGCTCATGCCGCGTTATCCGAATCTGGCGGCAGATATTTCGACGTTAACTCAGTTCAACCGGAAGAAGCATCTGCCGAAGGTTTTGAGTGATGATAGGCTGAAGGGTCGTTTGATGTATGGGACCGATTATCCGTTGACCAATACACCTTTGGTTACGCCTTGGCTGTTTTTCATGAACCTACGTCTCTCTCAGATTTGGAGACTCTCGCGTATCCAGAATTCGTGGGATAGGGATGTTGAGCTGAAAGCAGCTCTGGGCGTGAGGACCGAAGTATTCGAACTGAGCCGTAGCTTTTTAGGGAGCGTCGATCGCGGGTAGCGGGGTGTTGCTGAATTCGGTTTCCGCGGGCTTTTCGTTGGGTTCCATCAACGAAGTCGAGGAAACCTCCGACTTCGAATTTCCAGTTGCCATCTGGACGCCGAGCACTGCCGCGGGTAGGAGAAAGAAGACGGCCCCGATGTAGCCGAAGGCCCATGAGCGGCTTTTTTCAGTTTTAGCTCCGAGCCAATCGGCCGACTTGAGAGGAAGGTCATGGAGAAAGGGAACGAGCATAAAGAGGATGACTCCGAAGAAATTGTAGAGCAAATGGACGAGCGCAATTTGCATGGCAACGGAGGCTCCTTCTCCGCTGACTGAGGTCGCCGCTAGCACGGCGGTGACGCAAGTGCCGATGTTTGCGCCGAGGGTGAAGCGGAAGATTTGTCGGGTCGTCAATATGCCGGCGGCAGCGAGTGGAACCACCAGGCTGGTGGTGGTTGAGGAAGACTGTACCAGAATAGTAATTACAGCGCCCGACATGATCCCAGCGACCGGGCCGCGGCCAATGGCGGCTTCAACGAGTTTCTTGGCAGGGCCGGTCATGACTTTGCGAAGCAACTTACCTAATTGAAAAACGGATACGAGAATCATGAAGATTCCGCAAAGGATCATTAAGGTCGCCCCGAAGGGCTCGGGGATCATTTCGAAACCGGTCTGTACTTTGCTTACGAGCGGCTTGGTCATCATTCCCATTACGTTAAATCCCTTCATCGACGCGTTGTAGTCGCCGATGAAGAAGGAAGTCATCGATTCAGCGAGCTTCGCCAACGGGTGGAAGATCGCTTCGATGGGGAGGAAGATAAGGATCGTGTAGAGGTTGAAGAAATCGTGTACCGTGGCGGCCTTGAAGGCCTTACCGAAGGAGGACCTGTCGCGAATGCTCCCCATGCTGACGATTGTATTGGTAATCGTGGTACCCATGTTCGCTCCCATGATCATCGGGACTGCAATGGAAACGGGCACCCCGCCCGCTACTAGGCCGACGATTACGGAGGTGACGGTACTGGAAGACTGAACGAGCGCGGTGGCGAGAGTTCCGAGAATGACTCCAACCACCGGGTTGGTAGCAAAGGCGAAAATGCGTTCCGCGCCTTCTGAACCGCCTGACGCCCATTTGAATCCTGATCCGATAACGCCGACCCCGATAAGCAACAAGTAAACCAAGGCGGCGACGAAGAACCAGGTGAGAATAGACGTTTTCTCGTCGGTCTCTGGCGATTTGGGCTCGGAAGGTGATTGGGAGGGCGTGGCTTTGGCCATGCCGAGAATTGATCTGGCAAGGGGTTCGCGCGCAAGCTTCAGGAGGCTCCAAGGTCCTCAGATTCAGTTAGGATCTCTCGCATCGTTTGCCTGGAGAGTATTGCTGACTCTCGTGAATTTTTGATAACTATTTGGAAATCAATGATTAATGAGAGACCTTCTTACAGCTTTTAGGCTGATGATGTGTTGATTTAGGGAATGTTAAATTCAGGTCACGAAACTGTTTCAGCGAAGGTTACTCCAGATCGCCTTGGTGGCGAGCCGGTCTTTGATTGGAGACTGCTCTTTGGGAAAGGCCGTGTTTTTCAGAGGATTTCGAGAGCTAGGAGCGTTTTGTCGTCTTGGGCGCTTTGTTCTCCGGAGTAGCGGTTTATGAAATCGAATACTCTTCCGGGCAGGGTATCGACGCTCTCGTCGGCAAGTTTTGAGAGTTGGCTTTTGAAGCCTTCGATGCCGAGCATTCCACCCTTTTCGTTTTCGGCTTCGTAGAGACCGTCTGTGATGAAGATGACTCGATCATTTGTATCCAAATCAATGAGGCGCTCTTCAAAAATATCATTTGCGTCGATGCCGAGAGGCATTCCCTCAGCAGTGAATTCTTTGGCCCTATTCTCTCCTGATGAAAGGAGGAGCGCAGGACAGTGTCCGGCAGAGGCTAGCTTGAGCTTTTTCTTGTCGTAAGTCAGAAAGGCTGCCTGCGCGGTAATGAACATGTTGAGATGTCCAAGGTCGTCATGAATTTGCTTGTTTATCTGAGAAAGCAACCAGCCGGGCGTTTCCGCGAGGTTGAGTCTGGAGCGAATGGCGGTTCTGAAAATCGTTGCGAGAAGGGCGGCAGGGACACCTTTGCCCATGACGTCAGCGATTACGATGAGAAGACCAACATCGCGTATTTCGATTGCATCGATGTAGTCTCCTCCTACGGCGAGCGCGGTGACGCATTTCCCGGAAGTCTTGCAGTATTCATTTTCCGGGTACTGCGAAGGAAGGAGGGATTGCTGGATTTCCGATGCGATCTCCAGCTCAGTATTGGTTTTGTCAATCTCCTCTCTGGTTTTGTAAGTGAGAGCGCTGGTATAGGCGATGCCTAGGAACTGAGCGAATGCGGCTGCGAGGTCTTTTACCGGACCGTCGATCGTGAGGGCTTCGGATTTGGGAGCGATGAATGCGATCACTCCGATTGGATCTCCTTGAAAGAGAATTGGGCAGGCAAGGCCGCAGGTTTCTTCCGAGTAAATCGGGTCCTCCATAGGGAGTTCCGAGCAGAGCGGGATGTAGAGGGTCTCTTTTTTGTTGAAGGATTGAGCGATGGTGTTGGCGGAGGATAAGGGCAGGGTGATTTCGTGGGGAATCTCGTCCGGCAGAATCGTTCTTACGAGTTTATCCTCGTTTCGTATCCAAACTTGAACGTCAGATATAGGAGCGATCAGACGGAAGCGTTCTAATCCTTTTAAGAGGATGCCTTCGAATAGGGGGTTTGCCGCGAGGTCTTCCGATAAGCCCTGGAGAACGCTGTTCTTCGTGTAGCTTTTCTGAAGGGAAGCTGACATGGTTCGAATCATGCGGTCGCTCTCCTGCATTTGCGTCACCGGATTTTGGGGACGGTGAAGTTCTTTGCGTATGATGAGTCGATGGCCTGAGGGTAGATTCTCGTGCATCATCTCATCTACGAGAGACTCGATGATGAAGAGTCCGCGACCTGATTCGGAAAGAATATCTTCAGGGAGTTCGCTTTGGGCATCGGGTTCATCGATCGAGCCGGGGTCGTCGATGGTGATTTCGATGAATTCGTCTTCCCATTTCCAGGTCGCATGAACTTGGAGGGAAGCCTCCTCTTTGCAACCGTGCTCAATGGCGTTATTGAGCGCCTCGCAGAATATGAGTTCGAGCTGATGCCAAAGGGTTTCTTCGAGGGAGCGGAGTTGGCAGTAGGCCTTGAGCTTGGCGGCGGCGGCGGCGACGTTTTCGAAATCGGCATCGATTTCGCAGTATCCGATTTCCTGATATCGAGCCTCGCTCATGGGTACCTATGCGTTCTTGAAGGCGAGCTTCAGCAGGTTGCTACGCACGATTTTCGAAACGTCTTGGTTTGCGCCTAGAGCTTGGTAGGAGGCGTGGATCCATTCGTCTGGATCGTTCGGACTGTGGCAATCGTGAAGATCCGAGAGCGAGAGAAAACCGGGTAGCGTTTCTTTCAAGCGATGTTCTACTTCGTTGTCGGCCTCGAGACTCCAGTCTGTTGGTCGCGGTAGAATGCCAATTAGTCGCATCCGTCCTTTGAATACTTCTTTGAGCCAGTGTATCCGACGGAATATGAGCCGTCCTGAGTTTCCCGTCTTTAGCGTGAGTTCTCCACCGCGTCCGTCGTGAACGCTGAGTTCAGTCCAATCGATTCGCGAAAGGGCTGCAACTGGGCTGAGCGCGGAAAAAAGGAGCGCGGCGAAAATGCGTTCGTAGAGTGGGGCTCCCTTGATCTTCTGCCCAATCTTAGAGAGGATAAATGAGTCTGCTATGGGAACGCGGCAGCCGTGTTTGCCGTCGAGTAGGAGTCCGCCGTCGACTGCGACATTGTCGAGCATAGTGTGGCGGCCGACCATTGTACCGGGAAGTACGACTGAGTTTTGAATGGTGGCGTCTTCGTCGATGATCGCGTTTTCTCCGATGCAGGCATTCGGTCCGATCTGGGCTCCGGGAGCGATATCGCATTTGCCCTGTATCCAAAAAGGAGCTACGAGTTTGGCTCCCGGATGAATGCGAGCATGGGGGCCGATCCAACCTCCGCTTGCGTGCTGTACCTCGATGCGGAGTCGGTAGGTGTCGATAGACTCGACCCATTTGCGGTTTAAGTAGAGCCAATGACGCAGCAGACCGGCTTCGTTGGAGATTTTTTCCTTTAAGCGATTTTGATTGGGGAGGCCTAGAACTGGAGTGGCATCTTCTGGCGCTTTGTCGTCGGAAGATATGGGAACGACTCTAATCTCTCGCGACCAGAAGGCGCCGCCGTTGAGGTGATCTCGGAGTTCGGTAGGGCGGTCGGCTGTGTGGATCTCGATGAGATCGAAACCGTTTTCAACTGCGTGATCCAGCCAGTGATCGATAAGGAGCTGGTTGCCGACGGGCCAGAGAGCGAAGGGCTTGGAATTGCGCCAGAGGGTGTCGCGTTCGCTCCAATCGGGAAGGAGTAGCGTCCAGGTTTTAGTCTTTTTCGTCATTGCGAGTTGGGGTCAGTAGGCGCCTTTTCCGAGCAGTACGGCGGGGACGGTCATGAAGAGGAGTTTGATGTCGAGCCAGACGCTGGTGGAGCGAATGTACTCGACGTCGAGGCGGACTTGCCCGTGAAAGTTAATGTCTGCGCGCCCTCCGACTTGCCAGAAGCAGGTGAGGCCGGGTTTGGCGAGAAGGCGTTTGCGGTCGTCTACGGTGTACTGGGCGACTTCTCTGGGAACGGGAGGGCGGGGTCCGACGATGGACATTTCGCCGACGAAGACATTCCAGAATTGCGGGAGCTCATCGACGGAGTACTTTCTAATGAAGCGTCCGATACGAGTAATGCGAGGGTCGCGCTTCATCTTAAATGTTACGCTGTTCCCATGCTGATTCTCGGAAAGGAGCTGGTCTTTAATTTGATCCGCGTTTGTGACCATGGAACGGAACTTCCACATGTAGAAGGACCTGCCGCGATACCCGACTCGTTCTTGCTTGAAGAAGATAGGCCCTTGATCTTCGAGGATGATGAGAAGGGCGGTGAGGGCGTAGACGGGCGAGAGGGCAAGGAGGGCGCAGGCTGAGATGATGATATCCACAAGTCGCTTTAACCCGATGGTGGCTCCGAGCACGAAGGACCAAACGAAGCGTTTGAATTTCAGGCGGGTATTAAAAGATGCCTTTCCGGTCCGAGTCGCGGCTTTCGCCCAGTAATCTGCGATTTCTTTTTCCTTTTCAGGGGAGTGCGTTTCCATTTTTGGCCAAATACGCCTCTAGATCGGCCAAAAGTCGGTTTACAAAAGCACTATCTTCCTCGGATTTCCAGAGTCTGGAGGCGGTTGAAGATGAGGGTTTTACGATGTCGCGATAACTTCCGGTTACGGTCCTTTCCCACATGGACCTTATGATTGCTTCGGAGTAGCCGCGTTCGGATTGGTCTCTTTCGAGTCTTCGTTGGAAACAGAGGTCGAAAGGAGTATCTACGAATATGCGTTCTACGAAGAGTTCTGTGAGCTCGGAAAAATGGAGGGCGAAGATGCCTTCTACGATGATGAGAGGGGTGGGAGCGATGGAGTGGTAGGCGTCTGGAATCCTTGAATACGTGGCGAACTCGTAGATGGGAGCTAGGATGGGGCCACCTCTGCTCAGGGTTTGCAAGTCCTTGATGAGAAGTTGCTTCTCGATGGAGTCGGGATGGTCGAAATTGGTTTGCGAGGCTATATCATGAGGGAGCTGGGATAGATCTTTATAATACCAATCGATAGAAAGCAGAGAGGACTGGTGGGTAAAGCGTTCCAGTATCTTGTTTGCCAGCCAAGTTTTGCCGGAGCCGCTACAGCCGGCGATGCCGATGAGGATAGGTTTAGCCATTTGGGCTTTAAATGGATCTGATGAGGCTTGGGGACTCAAGCTTTGCATCAGATGGTCGAAGGTAAAAAGGCGTCGTCAGACCCGCGTCGCGACGATCCTATTTCCCAAAAGATCTAATCCACACAGCAATGAGCTCTGTCATCGAAGGACAAATTGACAACGGTACCTTGAAGGTTGAATTAGGCGTGAATCGCCTCGATGCGGCCTCTTCGCGCGATTTCAAGAAGGAAGTCGATCAGATTTGGTCTGATGACGTGCAGACGGTTGAGATGGACTTCGACAAAGTCGATTTCATTGATAGCTCGGGGGTGGGAGCTCTGCTCGGCGTTTATAAGCGTTTGCCTCAAAAGAGCGCGACGGTTCGCTTAAACCGCGTGAAAGCTCCGGTTCAGTCCGTTATCGAATTGCTTCGACTGCATAGGATCTTCGAAATCCAAAACTAGGATTGCGAGTTTACGCCGGGCATCTGCTTGAGAAGTAATTCTTGGTGAGAGCTTTAGCAGTTCGACTTCAGTTTCGAGCTTTTCTCGTTTTGGAATCGGCTCTGGGGCTCGTTCCCTATCTCTTGGCGAGGGAAAAGGCACAGAGGAGGAGATTTGAGATGGGGTGTTTTTCTCACGTTTTTTTAAAGCCGAGAGGCTATCGCGCCGATGTTGAGGGGCCTTATAGCAAAACAACTGAAATTCATCGAAATCATCGTTAAAAGTTCCTTAGGACGCTCCCGTCCCTCGGGATATGGTCGATAGACGACTTAGATCACCGCTCTCGACTGTGAGTTTGGTTTTAATTCCATAGCTATGCTCCCCACATCCTCATTTGAAGAAGCTTTCGCTAAGTCCCCTCTGGCGCAGGTTTTGATCACGTCCGGTCGCATTTCTGCGGCCAATCGGGCTGCGTGCGAAATGCTGCTTCGGTCTGCGGAAGTGAAATCGGTCGTTGACGCTCCACTTGAAGCTTTCTTCGCGAATACGGACATGGCGCTTGGGGAAAGCGCTTCGATTTCGCTCTTGGATTTCGAGACTCCTTTTGAGACTGGCCCGCGGACTTGCGAGGTCACTTCGACCCCTCTTGGCGATAGTCGCCATCTTCTTCAGTTGAGATCCATTTGCCGGGCGGACGCTACGGACGGAAATGGAATGCTAGCTGGGGCTCTGGACGCCTTAGCGGAAGGTGTGATTTTCGTCCGCTTCGTAAGCAAGCCAGGTGGTAGTAGGAGTGACTTCGTTGTGCAGACTGCGAACAGAGCGGCCAAGAAGCTGTTGGGGTTGAATACTTCAGATTTGGAAGGCCAGTCTTTGAGGAAGGCCTTTGCTTGTATCGATAGCCTTCGAATTGACGAGCTTCTCGACAAAGCTCGGGATAGTTCTGGGAGTTTCAGCAATGAAGCGAATTGCGATTGCGGCGGATTGGAGAGAAGGCTATCAGCGACGGCCAGTTGCATCGGCGAGGACAGTTTTGCTTTGACGTTTAAGGATGTCACTAACGAACGAAAAGTCGAGGAGGCCCTGGCCAGCAGCTCAAACGAACTGGAGCGACTGAGTTCCCAAGTTCCGGGGGTTTACTTTCATCTTAAGATGAATAGCGAAGGCGAGCCTTCATTCCCCTTCGTAAGCGAAAAGATCAAGGATTTGCTCGGCGTTGAGGCGAAGGCGGTGATGGACGATGCGGCGGTGGCGATGGGCGCGGTTTGCATCGAAGATATGGAGCGGGTTTACGAGAGCATGGCGGTATCGGCTCAAAATTTGAATCACCTTCATCTCGAGTATCGGGTGAATGCGGCCAATGGTCGTAAGAAGTGGATCGCCAGTAAAGCGATCCCAGAGAAGCGCTCGGACGGAACGATCATTTGGTACGGCATTTGGGAGGATGTAACGCTTCGCAAGGAATCCGAAGAGCGTTTGCGTATGGTTTCTGCGGCGGTCGAGGCTTCGAGCGACTTTATATTGATGATGTCGTCTTACGGCGATGCGATTTATCACAATAACTCTTTCGGAAGCATTCTTGGATACGATTCGGTCGATCAGCTGAACAAGGTGGGCGGCAGTTTAGCCCTGTTCCAGGAGAAGCATATTTTCGAACGCATTCTCCAGGAGACTATCGAGTATGGTCATTGGCAGGGCGACGTGCAGATGCTTACCGAGTCTGGTCGGGTTTTGGATATCTACTTCCGCACGGTTTCGGTGAAGGACGACAAAGGACGCATCACGACGATCGTGGCAACGGGTACGGATGTCACTCACAACAAACGTCGCCAGAATCTACTCAAGCGCTACAATTCCGTATTGAAGGCGCAGAGCGAAGCGTCGACTGATGGTATTTTGGTGGTGAACGAGCGGGGAATCGTTTCCAACTACAACAAGCGTTTTTGCCAGATCTGGGGAATGTCTGCAAGTTTGATGGATTCGGGAGATCCGTCGAAGATTTGGCGGACGGCAGTGCGTCAGCTCGACGATCCGAGCGCTTACATTGACGGCGTGGAATCCATCACGGCAGGAGAGGAACGCACCCAAAAAGAGCTGATCGAATTTAAGGATGGTCGGATTTTCGAACGCGATTCGATTCCGATTTCCTCGCCGCTTGGCGAGTCGTATGGTCGGGTTTGGTTTTTCCACGAAATCACCGAGCAAAAGCAGTCAGAGCAGCGTTTGCGAGCGGCGACCCGCGAAGCGGAGGAGGCCAGTAAAGCCAAGAGTTACTTCCTTGCCAATATGTCCCATGAAATTCGTACTCCGATGAATGGCATCATAGGGATGACTGGCCTGATCAGGGATACGGATTTAACGCGCGAACAAACTGAATACGTGGAAACGATTCGCGCGAGCAGCGATGCCCTGTTGGTAGTGATCAACGATATTTTAGACTTTTCCAAGATCGAATCCGGCAAATTAGAGATCGAGCAGATTATGTTCGACCTTCGCGATTGCGTTGAGGACGCGATGGATACCTTGGCTATCCAGGCGACCGAGAAGGGCTTGGATATCGCCTATGTATTCGATAAGGAAATACCGTCTTCTCTCCTTGGCGATCCGACGCGCTTACGTCAGATCGTGGTGAACCTTTTAGGTAACGCGGTAAAGTTTACCGAGAAAGGCGGCGTTTCATTGAAGGTCCAGCCTTTCAACATCGGCGATGACGATGTGATGATTCAGTTTTCTGTGAAGGATACCGGTATCGGTATTCCGGAGGATCGGGTGGGACGTCTTTTCGACTCATTTAGCCAGGTGGATTCCACTACGACTCGCAGGTTCGGCGGCACTGGACTCGGACTTTCCATAAGCAAGAACTTGGCCGAGCTGATGGGCGGATCGATGTGGGTTGAAAGCGTGGCCGGAGAAGGCTCGACTTTCC
>JBCCZW010000072.1:0-10882 GCA_039186805.1 Verrucomicrobiota bacterium | reverse complement strand
CGCCAACCATTGTTCCATCTTCGATGCGCCAGTAGCGAGGGTCGTAGTCCCAGTCTTCGAGGTCTTTACCATTGAATATTGGGATGAAGGCTAGATCGGCTTCGCGAGTGGCGACGGCTTTGCGGGCTGCGTAGCGGAGGTCTTCGCCTTCCTTTTCGCTGAGGGAGTCGGGGCGCCAGGCGAGGTCACGCGAATTCTTGTCAGTGATGATCTCGTAGAGGACGCAAGCTCCGAGGTAGCTTCCGCGCGCGTTGCAGTGCTTGGCGTCAAGTTTGAGGCGCTTTTCGCCCGTATTCGAATTTTCGGCCCAGAACCAACCTTTGACGAGGGAGCCTTTCTGATCTGGGAGTTGGTCGGTTGGCGGGTCGTTGTAGTTGAAATCTGGATCAGGGATGACTTGGTGGAAGTGAGGCATGCCGCGTGCAATCTGAAAAGCTTCGCTTAAGGGTACGATCTGGAGATGGTGTTTCGAGGCGAGGCCGTCGTAGGCGTCGACGAGTTTTCGATGCATGATCTCTTGGTTGAGGTCTTCGGGCTCGAAGTAGGGGTGGTCGTGACGATAGGCCCAAGTTTGAAGAAGGAGGATTTGGGCTTGAGGCGCTTGAGAGCGTATGGTCGCGACGAGTTTGGAAGCGTGGGGTTCATAGGTGTCGGGTTGGTAGCTGTCGCCGCTGAATTGCTGGATGGAGACATAGTCCCAGGTTTCCGATTGCAAGAGTTCGACGAGGCTCTGCCTGGGATAGCTTTCGCCTTGAGGATGTTGGTAGGGGCGGCCCTTGGCATCGGAAGCATCTCGTTGGAATGCCTCTAGATGACTGGCATGTCGCTTAAGGGATGAGCCGCCGAGGTTGGCTTTTCCGAGGGTAAGGGCGACGCCGGATGAGCGACAGATGCTCTCTAGGTGGCGAGTAGCGTCGTCGGCGAAGCTGTTGCCGATCGTCAGGATTTTGACGCTTTGTTCTGACTGGGAGAATCCTTCAAGGCCAAGGCAGAGAAAGATTAGGAGCGACGTTAAGTTTGGGCGGCGGCGGAGCATAGGCTAATTCGAGGAGTTGAGACCGCAAGTCTGGGAGATAGTTGGCTTCTGGGGGAGATCGTCTTTTTCCGTCTATCAGCGATCTATCGAAGGTCCGGGTCTTGGGGCTGAATTGAATGTGATTGGTTACGAGGAACGTATCAGAATAGTGGGCACGAATGTGATTGTTTTCAGCGTGATCGTGACTCGGGCGAGAAGTCGGGATTGGGCTGGTCTGGAATTACGGCATTCGTGTCGCGTTGCCATTGCACTAGCTCGTTCAAGAGGTCTTCAGCTTTTTCCGGCAGAGATTTTGCCAGGTTTCTTCGTTCACCGATGTCATCCCTCAAGTTGAACAATTCGATAGAGCCGTCCTCGAAGTATTGGATGAGTTTCCAGTCGCCTTTCCGAATGACGCTGCAAGGGGTGGCTCTCCAGTACAGTTTCGTTGTCCCGTAGACGGGTCTGACAAGGTTGTATCCGTTTCCTGCGAGATAAAGTGGATAGTGCCAAAATAACGAGCGGTTCTTAAGAGAATCCTCTCCTTTCATCAACGAGACAATCGAGCGTCCGTCGACTGCTTGTTTGGTGGGTAGGGCAGCTCCCGCCACCTCCGCGAAGGTGGGAAGATAATCGACGCCGGTGACAGGCGTTTTTGAACGGCTTCCCGCTTTTATGGCTGTTGGCCAAAGGGCGAACATAGGCACACGGATGCCGCCTTCGTAGAAGGCTCCCTTGGCTCCCTGTAGAGGGTCGTTGGGGGTTGCGGGCGCGTGACCGCCATTGTCGGAGGTGAAAATGAAGAGGGTGTTTTCCGCGAGTCCATTCTTCTCGATGGCCTTGTACAGTCTGCCGACGCTCGTATCCACGGCTTCTATCATGGCTGCGTAGGTCGTATTCCATGCCCGGTCCCAGTCGCCGCGATCGAGCTTTTCCTCGTATTTTCGGACGACTTCCTCTTTGGCCCGAATAGGCGTATGGACATCCCAATGACAGAGATACATGAAGAACGGCTTGTCGCCGTTTTCCTCGACATAGCGTATGGCTCTATCAGTTAGATTTGCCGCGACCTCTTTGTTTCCGTAGAACTTTTTGTCCAGCCCAGCTCCGAGACCGTTGGTATCGTTGATGTCGAAGCCTTGGGCGTCGGGACCGAGATGCCATTTTCCTAGATGAATACTTTGGTATCCCGCGGGTTTGAGGGTTTCGGCTAGGGAAATCGTAGAAGGCTCTAGAATCAATTTGGAGGGAAAGAGAGAAGTTCCTTTGTCGTCTCCTTTGCGCGGCACCAAGAGTTTCATGTATCCAATTTTACCCTTCGCTTCTCCTCCTGGGGTCCACATCTGAGTGCGCGTGATGTAGGCGCCGCTCATGATACAGGCGCGAGAAGGCATGCAGTTCGAGGCGCCTGGGTAGGCATCCGAGAAAATCATGCCGCGGGCGGCCAAAGAGTCGATATTTGGAGTTTCGTAGAAGCGAGCTCCGTTGAAGCCGACGTCTGCCCAACCCAGGTCGTCAGCTACGATCAAGACGATATTCGGCTTGGGAGCGGCGATTGCGAAGCTGACGATCGACGGCAATCCGAGCAAAACCATCTGGACTTGAAAGCAGTGAATGAAAACGCTTTTCAACATAGAGTGACAAATTTAATGCGCTGAAACTCTGAGGTGTTACGAGCCGGGTAAGTTACAGCCTTTTAGCGAGTTCAGTAAAGTTTCATCAAGGCGCGATTAATTCAGTTCGGCGTTCGTTATCAGCGAAATATGAATTCTGCCGATCGAAATGCTCTTCTTGGAACTTTGGGTGTGATCCTCCTGGGTTTGGCCTTTGCGTGGGCGGGTGGTTATGGAGGCGCTTCGGTAGGGGGGGTATCGGTTTTCGCGATTTGCGTGGCGGCTGCCTTTGCGATCCAGTGGCTGGTGTTCGTACCTTCCTATTTGGGGCAGACTGAGAAGTACTTCGATCTTACGGGAGGCGTGACCTATACTCTGACTGCTTTTCTCGCTCTCATTTTGAGCGGACGTTTTGATGCGCGTTCCGTTATACTTTTCGCGATGGTGTTCCTGTGGTCGGCTCGCTTGGCGATGTTTCTTTTCCGAAGAGTCAGGCGCGCGGGCAAGGATGGTAGATTCGATGACTTGAAGACTTCTTTCGTCCGATTCTTCGGGGCGTGGACCCTGCAAGGCCTTTGGGTGACGTTTACTTCAGCAGCAGCTTGGGCGGCCGTAACGGCGGGGGCGGCGCGGTCGTGGGACCTATGGATGCTGGTTGGCGTGATGGTGTGGTTGCTGGGGTTTGGGATTGAAGCGATTGCGGATCGGCAGAAAAAGCGTTTTTCGGAAGATCCGGGCAATAGAGGCTTGTTTATCAATACCGGTTTGTGGGCTTATTCGCGCCATCCCAATTACCTTGGCGAAATCATTTTGTGGGTTGGGGTCGCTTTGGTCGCTTTGCCAGTACTCGATTCCTGGCAGCTGCTTACGTTGAGCTCCCCGGTCTTTGTAGCGATCTTACTGATACGCGTAAGCGGAATTCCTCTATTGGAAAAGAGGGCGGATCGAAAGTGGGGAGGTTCTAAAGATTATGAGGATTACAAGAAGAATACGCCGGTCCTTCTTTTTCGATTGGGTGGCTCCAAGTGATTGCAATGGGAGAGAGCTTGATTGCGGATTTTCATTGGGTTCTGGCCTGCTTCCAAGTTTAGTCGATCTATTTTAGACAGAGCGTATGTCTCTTCGCGGAGCGTTAAGCCCGCGAAACGAAGCTTTGCATTTATAGTTCGGAGTGATCGAATAGCTAAAAAGATATCATAAAAACTTCGCTGATTGACCTAGTCTTGGTGGCTCGTATCGTGATTTTGCTAAAAAGAGTCTGATTTGATTCCAACCATTCTAGTGTTATGCATCTTATCGTATATATCAGTTCCTATACTGGAGAAGCTGATTTAATTGGGGATGTCCTTCGTGATATCTCTGTGAAATCATTCTCGAAAAATAGGAGATTGGAAATTACCGGTCACCTCTTTTTCCACCAAAATAGATTCATTCAACTGATCGAAGGCAGTCAGGAATCCCTTGAGTCCTTGATGAGTTCATTGCAGAGGGACCCTCGGCATTGCGATATCCATAGGGTGATAGACGAGCCAATCAAAGAGAGGAGTTTCAGTGGTTGGAGGATGGGCATATTGAATATCGACAGTAGTAGTATAATCGATACAACCTCGCTGGAATTGCTGCGAGATATCTACAAGAGGAACTACCAGCTAAATGCCAGAGACTTGGCTTTATTCATTAGCTTAGCGGCTAAATCGCGCGATGTCGAGAGCGAGGAGTACGAGTATGCCTAGCGTCGGGACTTCATTTCGAGACTGTAGGGTGAGCTGCTGATTTATCTAGAGCGCCGGGTCGGCGCCCCGGCCTACAGGGATAAGGCAGGGATGATGCTTGGACTAGTCCGCGGAAATTAGATGTAATGGTATCACGAATACAGATTATCGAATTTAGGCATTAGGTTTGGCGAACTATTGGCGGAGCGTTGCCTCGGCTTTGTCGAGCATCGGTTTGAAGAGGCACCAGTAGATATGAGTATCGCTGATATCGTTGCCGCTGGTCACAAAGAAGTACTTTTGGTCGGTTGAAATGTAGAAGCCCCATTTCCAGCTTCCGGGGATGTTGCGAATGCCTCCGCCCAGAGTTATCGGTTTGGACCAGTGGCCGTCTCCACGCTTAAAATAGATGGCGACTTCCTTTGTCTCAGGATCATCGTCGGAGGCGACTTGCGTGATGAGGAAGTCTTCGGCGGGAGAAATGTAGAAGTCCCTCGGGAAGTAACTGTATGCGGCGAGTCTCAGAGCCTGAGGCTCGTCTGCCGGTGACGAAGAGGGAACTGTATAAAATTCTCGGATACTCGCCTTCGAATTGGAGAGAGTTGAATAGAAATAGTTTTCGCGATTCGATTCTACGAGGTAGTGATGTTCGGACTCGATGGAGAAGAATTTTTGTGGAGAGGACCAGGCGCTTCCTCGCTTTTCCAGGTACCAGGCGTCCTTTGAGTTTTTGCCTTCTATGTAGAGCATGCTCTCATCGGGAGAAAGGGCGGGGGAATTGTAGTCTTTAACCACCAGTTGGGGAGGGGTCCACTGACCATCGACAAAGTCGATCTTTACGATTTTCGATTCAGAGCCGGGATCGTATCCAGTGACGAGGCTGTAGAAGATCACCTTCTTATCTTTGCTAAGGGCGATGCGTTCGGCGGTTGCGTAGTTAGGTTCTTTGGGCAGCAGGAATTTCTGTGGGGTCTCGCTTGGAGGACTCTCCGAGAGCATTTCGAGAGGTTCGGATC
Source organism: Verrucomicrobiota bacterium (assembly GCA_039186805.1). Classification (GTDB taxonomy): domain Bacteria; phylum Verrucomicrobiota; class Verrucomicrobiia; order Opitutales; family Opitutaceae; genus JBCCZW01. Next base: position 5,526 of record JBCCZW010000072.1, on the reverse strand, counting down.
CTAAGGCTGATAGGGCTAGGCTCGAAATCAAAATTAGGGATGTGGGCGCTTTCATCAGGTGTTAGATTTCAAGAGGTTTTCGTTTTGATTTTTTTGGAGCTTTCTTTGTAGTTTTGAGGCGATTGGATTCTTAGGAATCACGCGCATAAGGAACCGCAGGGCGATGAGCAACGAACACACTCTGCGGACCGGTTCTAGAGATTCTACTATTTTGAATTAAAGCATGGTTTCCTCGAACTCATTCGCTTGACTCATGTCCATGCGGAACGAATACGAAATCTCGGTCGTAGTCAGGAAGCGCTTCATAGGTTAAAGCTAAATTAAATTCCCAGTACGCAATGAAATCCATCGTTATCTTTACCCTCAGTTTTCTCGTCATAAGCACCGGTTTTTCGCAAGCAGTTGGCATTCTCCCCAAACGAGCGCTTACAGGAGCGGGAATTGGATCAGGCATTGGTCGGGGTGCGGGTCAGGCCTTGTCTGGCTGGATTGACATGAAGAAATCTGGGCAAGAGTTTAACGCTCGCATAGCTGAGGCTCGGAGTAAGCACTGGGAGCTCTATCCGGACAAGCCAGGTTACGAAGCCGCCCGAGTCGAATTCGAGAGTTTGCTCTTGGAGAAAGATATCGGTCTGATGATGCAGCGCCTGCTGCTTCCGGATCAGTGGGACAGAAGCCTAGACGGCAGTATGTTTGGAGAGACATTTAAGGATTTGTTCATCAAGCAAATGGGAGGCGGCGAGAAGGGAGGTTTGGATGGCGGGCCTTTGCCTGGCGCATCACGCTACCTTTTTCGATGGACGAACCAGATGAAGAACTCATTGGGCGGCAATTCGGATGAGGTGGCTGCTAGGATGCTCTTGAATCCCTCTTCCTTTTTGCAAGCGTTCAATCAGGCTCTTCCCGCATATGAGGCGTACCTTTATGCGCGTAGCTTCGCCGAGTATGTGAAAGCAGGACGTTGGGCGGACTTTTACTCAACACCGGAGTCCTTGCTCATCGACGCGACGAGGTTTCGCGAGATGGCAACCGGGGGCACGATTACGGTTAGTCAGGCAAGTCAGCTACTGCCGACGAGCTTTGAGCTGTATGGCAGAGAACTGCTCATGGATGCGGCGAACGTGGTCAGGGCAAATAGGATGGCGGGCGAGTTTATCGTGCAGAAGAATGGTGAAGCGGGTCTGCCCGTTTCCGACACCCAGGAAAACGCGATCCTTTATCTGATAGGTCCGGAGTTGTCGCCTAAGCAGTATGCGCTGGCGATGTACCGGGGCTTACGGGCCGAAAGCGATCGAATTGACGATCTACCAATTGTGAGAGATTTTGGCGAGGAAGCCGTTCTGGCTGCTTGTAGGGAAATCCAGGATACGCGCCTGATGCCGGATTCGGCGCGTCGCGCTCTGAGACGCATCTTGGACAAGACAAAAATCGATGCGATGGGAGACACTGTTCTGAGGTTCGAGCGGGATCAGATCCAGGACTTCGGAATACCTTATACCACGGTAGACTTCGCAGGTGGCGGCAACTGGGTTGCGATCAACACCCGTGAATTTTTTGTGCGTGATGCGGAGACGGGTGAGGTCACCGTTGCGATGATTGCACCTGCCCGAGTCAGGAGCGCTGAGATCAATGAGACCCATATGTTGCTCGGGGCTTACGATGGCGATAGGAAAGAGCACCTTGCTTTCTTGTTCGATGTATCCACCGGTGAACTACTTCATACTCTGAAATCCCCGACTCCCCACTGGAGAGACCATTTCGGGGTGGATGTAGCATTGACTGAGCGTTATGCAGTTGTGACGGGGGCGGATCCGGACCGCTACTTTAGCGATATGGAAACGGTGGTATTCGACATTGAAACCGGCGAGGAAGTTCGGACCCTTCCAGTGGCCGGACGTATTGCGACGCATGACAGTCGACTGGTAATCGTCAGCAATGTATTCAATGCTGAAGGATCTTTCGAAGCGGAGCCGATGGGGACTGTATATGATCTGGATACCGGGGAGACTGTAAGCAGTCTCGATTTCACAGGTGTAGGGGTTAGGGATTTCAATGAAGATTCGAGGGACGCCCCCCATGTCTTCGATGTCGAGATGGATGAGGGAATCATTGCGGTCTACGTGGTGAATGCGGCGCCCACCGGTACGGTCGTTAGCTTCGATTCTACAACGGGAGAGCAGATATCCAAGATCGTGACAGGCATCGAGGAATCTAAGAAAAAGCCCCAACCCTTTCATTCGACAATTTATAGCGACAATAAGATGGAGCTCGTTGGAGAGCGGGTGTTGGTGCGGGCTCTCACGGGAGGGTCGGAGGAAGAAGCGCATCATGTCTTCAATGCCCTTTCCGGAAGGCCTTTGCGAAGCTTTGTAGAGTTTGGAAGTAGAATAGAGTCTTACGAAGGCCCTCTGATCTTCGATGGGGAACACGTGGTCGTGAGGGCAACTCGTACGCTTCGTGTGCCTCTTCATCAGCTAGAAGAGGATGCGAAGGATTGGAATCCTTTGGATGACCCGGGTATAAAGAAACGCATAGCCCAGCCAAACGGACAGCGCGAGCTAGTCTTGGAGGCGGCTCAGGAGCGAGAACGGCTTCGCTTGATTGAAATGGAGCGACTCGAATTGGAGCGAATTGCAGCGGCGGAAGCCCGTTTGGACATGAGTATCTTCACAAGCGGGGAACGCCGGGCCATCGATGGCTATGCTCGCGATAAGTTTTATAATTTACCATGGGCTACCGAAGAGCGAAGCCGGAACAACTTGGAGAACAACATTGCTCGCTATTTGCGGCAGCATGAGCGGTTGGAGCGCTTGCCTGAATTGCGACTCGAGATTCATGCCTATAAAATGGTGATCGAGGAAAACAAGCAGTACCTCGATCACAGCAGTTACGACAGGGTCAAAAGCGCTGAGCTCTTGATCGGGTGGTTGGAGAGCAAAATCGAACGCGCAAATCGACAGATAGAAGCTGGGCTGGAACGCGATGCTAGCGAAGACTTGCCTCGTCCCCTGATGGGCTATTCGAGAGGGGCAGCGAAACAGTATGCCAAAGTGCTGCTTTACGATTTGCCGAGAGAGGAGCGAGACAATGGGCGGCGTCAGAAAATCGGGTTGATGGAGAATATGATCGAGAAAAATCCGTTCATAGCGGATATCCCTGAGGCTCACCTGAGACTCCTTTCTGCGGAAGCGGTGATTGATAAATTTGGATCTTCCGAAGAGTCGTGGGGCGACAATCCTTACCATGACCCATTTCGCAGAGACCTGGCAGAGGCGCGTGAGGAGCTTCCTAAGCTGGAAGCGCAGTGGGATGCCATCTGGACGAATCAGTCTGCAGGGGGTCTCCAGCCGCATGCGTTTACAGAACTGATAGCCTACCGAAAGCCTGTTGTGACGCGGCCGGTAGTGGCCGATGATCGTGACGGAGGTTCAGGCCGTCGGTCGTATCCGAGGGGTCCGGTGGACGTCGTTTCGCCGAGGCCAGATAGTGGTTCGTCGAGCTCGCGGAGGGATCTTATCGCTGAGCTGAAGGCAGAAAAGCAAGCCGCGCGAAAAGATCTTACAAGAGAAACGCGCGGAGTGGCTCAAGTGGTTGAAGCGGACCTAGGCATTGTGGAATTTGAAGGCTTTCAGAAGGCTTTGGAAATTGCTCTTAGCGCGGACCAAGCGGAGCTTGAAGAGATAAACAAAGAACGGGCTGAGTTTGGTATTGAGCCTTTAGATACGTACAGTCGAACCACTCAGTGGGTAAGGATGGCGGGAGGATTTTGGAACCTTTTCGCAGAGACTGCGGATAGCGAGCATTTCGATAATGCAAAGGACTCTATCTACAAGATTAGAGGTATTAGCTCCCAGTTTTCGAATGGCTTAAAAAGAGCGTTGCCGTTTGTTTACGGTCGATTCAGCGAGCAGCAAGGGAAGAGAACGCCAATTGGAGATATCCAAGCGGCAAAGGTCGAAGAAGGGTCGCTTGACCCGAGTCAAACGGTAATGATGTTCGTGTCGAGCGAGCGGATTGATTTGCTGCGCGATCTTAATAGCGCGGAAGACGATCTGAGGAGTCGAGAAATCGTGGTTGCGCGTCAGACTCAAACCAAAGATCTGCCGGAAAGGACTCTCTTGAGCTATCAGGGGCAAATCGAAAGTCGACGGAATAAACTTTCGGCAGCGGAGCAAGCTCTGGCTTCGTTGGATGCCGCGTTAAGCGAGGACGGTTGAGCATTTGAGCGAGAGCTGGCTTATGCACTCCGCTTTTGCGGATCGAAATGGGGCAGGCTCTATATATTGTCGCGCTCGAGAGATGTAGGTACGCCTAAGCGAGTATGCTATGAGTCCATTGCTCGGTTTAGGTGACTTCCGATATAATAGATTTACGCAGTTCTTCCATGATTTGAGAGAGGCTCTGTATCATGCTGGGGTAACCTGGCTCGTTCGCTTTCGATTCGAGGGAAAAAGCTTTCCAGGGCGAGTTTTCCGGATCGGCGACTCGCCAGCTTCCTGAAAGCACGAGCCCTCCAGATTGGAGTCCGTGGAAGCGATCAATCTTTAAATCGATGCGCGTGCCGCTTGCAGTCGGGTTGGTTGGCTCTATAATGCGGGCGATTCCGGATTTCAGATCTTCGCTCCATTTGTGGAAGTCTGCTCGGTGGAAAGTTCCGTCTTCCAGCTCCAATACGATATCGCGGTGATTTATATAGTCGGCGATTTCAATGGAGTTTAGTTCGAGTAGACGGTTTTCCTGTCCGATCCCTTGCGATTTCAGCAGGTAATGGGATACGCTTGGAATTGGAGTGCTGGAGCACGCTGAAAGTAGTAGGCTTGCTATAAACAGATGGAACGCGCGTTTTTTCATTTTGTTGAGCTTTGGGAGGAGGTGTTGCCTTTAGGTTGCGGATCGTTCTTACGTTTCCCGGAGAATATAAGTGAATTGGGTTTGGCTTTTATCGTATCGGCGAGTTCTTCGAGGGATCGCATCGCTTCGGATATCTGCCTTAGAGCGACCCCAATATCATGGTGAAGAGTGGAATCGGGAGAAAACCCATTGAGCGCGTCGTTTAGGCTATCAAGCGTTATTCGCGTGGTTTCCGGTATTTTCTGCAGTTCTTTGTGGCTTATGAAATCGTTCAATTGCGCGCTGAGTTCGTTGATCGTTAGTAAGGTTTCTTCAGCTTGACCAATGGCTGAGCCAGCTGAGGCGAAGGTTTCGTCGAGCGGCAGCTCCAGGATCTTATCTAGCGTTTGGACGACTTTTTTCTCAATTTGAGCAAGGCCGCTAGACACAGTGGGGAAGAGCTTGTAATCGCCTATCATTTCTATTTCGGCAGGCTCGAGGTCCTGGTAGAAATCTACTGAAACATAGAGATTTCCCGTCAGCAGACTTCCGGTTTCCAAGCTTGCTCTCATTCCGGTAGTTATGCGTCTTTCGATGTCGGTAGCCAGCGCTTGGCACGCTTCTTCTGTATCCTCCATATCGATACGAGCGGGATCGATTCGTATTCGCACCGGGACTGGGATTTGATCGAGTTGG
>JBCCZW010000071.1:0-10997 GCA_039186805.1 Verrucomicrobiota bacterium | reverse complement strand
TCATCCTCATCTTCTGTCCAATTAGTTAATAAAGGATCGAAGATGAAGATTGACGATAGAAACGCCACCGCTTCGCCTCCAAGCCAATCGCCATTCCGGCCGCTCCCGAAGCCACCACCGCTTTCACCAACTCCTCCAAAGTCGCAAAGTGAAAGTAGGTAAACAACACCTACCCCTCCCTCATGTATCCATACTTCTCCGACAAGCTCTCCTTCACCTTAAACGCCAGCTCCGCCTTTTCGAACAGTTCTTTCTCACTCCCCGCAAGAGATCTCCCAGCTCCCGCTCCTCTCTCAACCAAAATCTCATGCCCCTGACTCGCCAAAGTCTCTACTCCAGAAGGAGCCAAGCCCACCCGACATTCATCCGCCTTCCGCTCTCGAACTACTCCAATAATCATCCCGCAAACTAAAGCGATTCGCGCCAGTTTTCCAATCGCCAGCAAAGAATGCGCCCCAAACGAGGACTGCCCCCACTAACAGGGAACCTTAAAACTGGCCCGAGCCTCAATCGCCTTCTTTCGAAACGCGCAGTCAGCATGATGATCGTTCACCAAGCCCATCGCCTGCATGAACGCATAGGCCGTCGTTGGACCCACAAACCTCCACCCTCGTTTCTTCAAATCCTTCGAAAGCGCCCGCGACTCCTCAGACTCGGAACGTACTTCCAAACCATCCCCCAGCTCTCCCTCATACTTCCAAAAATATGCCCCCAGCGATCCAAACTCCTTCTCCATCTCAATAGCCCGTTCTGCATTATTGATCGTCGCCTCGATCTTCCCACGATGCCTCACGATTCCCGCATCTTGCAAAAGTCGCTCCACATCCTTCTCGCCAAAACGGGCCACCTTCCGAAAATCGAAACTCCTAAACGCCGTTCTAAACGCCTCCCGCTTTTTCAATATTGTCAGCCAACTCAAGCCCGACTGAAAGCCCTCCAGACAAATCTTTTCGAACAAGCGAACGTCATCATCAACTGGATACCCCCACTCTTCGTCGTGGTAAGCCATATACTCCGGCGTTTGCAAGCTCCAGCTGCACCGCAAACGACCATCCGGCCCTTCTAAAACTTCTCTCATGTCTCCTCCTCGGTCAGAGCGCTATCCATAACTCCATCCATACCACGCTTCCTAGATCGCATGATCAATTGCATTCTCGCAATCGACTCAGTCCGATCGCCACATTCATCTAGCATACGGTTCAATATCCACATCTTGCCGATCGCAACGGTCCCCACAGTACGGTAATTGCGAAGGCGCCTTGCGCTATCCCATCAGATAATTCTCATAAGGCACTTCAAGAGAAACGCCAAAGCCCCAACTACTCCCATTCGAACAAAACCGCTTGAGCATGAACGCAATTCAGATTCTCAAAACCGCCATCGCGACCGCCCTCTTTCTCCCCTCGGTAGCGATTCTCGCTTTCGCATCCGAACTCTCCTTTCCGGCCGAGGGACGCTGGTCCGTCGCTACGGGCTGGGAAAACGAATGGCCAACCAATTGGCGGCACGCCCATCCCACAAACTCGGAATCCGTCGGCCCCTGGACCATTCATTACGGCGAAATCGCCTACCCCCACGGCACGCTTAAAATCCAAGACTCCGAAAAAGCCCGCGAAAACGGCCTCATCGAAATCCGACGCCGCTGGTACTGGGACAGCGACGTCCCGCTTGACAGAGTTACCCTCACCGTCCGGGCTCAAATCGAAATCGAAGACGCCCGTCCATTCATGCCGGGCATCAACTACTACGACAACACAGCCGGTCAAGGAGTCGATCCCACCCGCATCCCCTTTATTCCCGAAGAAGTCGGCGGCAAAGGCTACTACGAGGAACACCGCTTCCCCATGCCCCTCACCTCAGTCGAAGGCACCCAAGGCGACTCTGTAGTGATCGCCGCCCTACACAGCCTCCCCAGCCCCATCCAATACGGCAATCACGACGACCAATGGTGGTCTCTCGGCTTGGAACGCATTGCCAAAGAAAAGGTCGAACTCGCCCTCCTCTCCGGCGCCGTCGCTTCCAATGGCAAAAACGGCGTTCTCAAAACCGACCAACGAAAGTTCCTCAATTACCCAGACGCCTATTCGAAGCTAGAAGCCCATGCGATCGTCGAGAAAACCTTCTATCTCCAAAAACCAACTACATGCCCCCGAGGCGCTGGCTTCCAAAAAACGATCCAGGCCAGCCTATCCCTCTTTCCAATTGAAAGCCTCGAAGGCTACACCCCCTACAAGGAAATCATCGCTGCCAAGATGAACGATTCCGTAGCGCGCTATCGCGAAGCCGCTGACTACGCCGGCCTCAAGGCCTTCCCCGCCCATCGCAAGTGGATCGACCTCGGTTGGGCCGGCCAATCTGAAGCCGTCGCCTACCCCTTCATTCTAATCGGAAAAGACTTTGGCATCGAAAACCACCGCCGCATCGCTCAACGCTCGCTCGACTTCATCACCACCTCTCCCTTTACGGAAAACGGCTTCTCAATACGATTCGACTTCGGCAAAGGGGAATGGAGCGACCGACGCAATCCGCTCTCCCAAGGCCAAGCCATGAACAACATGTTCAACGCCCTCCGCATCGCCCGCAGAGAGGGCGGCTACGATACCCGTAAATGGGAAATCTTCCTCGATAGATCCTGCGCCCATCACGCCGACCGTATCCTCGCCGACGACTGGCATCCCGTATCCACCAACGAAGGATTTCTCATAGCCCCTCTCGCCCAAGGCTCTTCCCTCCTGGAAAAGCCGCGCTACCTCAAAGCCGCCGAAAAAGCCGCCAATCACTACCTCGATCGTCACCTCTCTATGGACGAACCCTACTGGGGCGGAACCCTCGACGCTCGCTGCGAAGACAAAGAAGGCGCCTGGGCCGCCCTCCAAGGATTCCTAACCTTGTATGAGATAAATGGGGACAAGCGATTCCTTAAAGCGGCCCGACACGCTGGCGACGTCGTCCTTAGCTACATGTACGTCTGGGACGTCCCCATGCCCCCCGGTCGCCTCGCCGATAATAACTTCCGCTCCCGAGGTTGGACTTCCGTATCCGTCCAAAACATGCACCTAGATGTCTACGGCGTCCTCTGCGGACCCTCCTTTTGGAAACTCGCCGACTACACCGGCCAAGAACAATACCGTCATGCCGCCAAGCTCCTCACCGTACCCTGCGGACAACTCACCGACCCTCACGGCAGCGCAGGCGAACAGCTCCATCAAACCAACTACGCTCAACACTACGACGTCCTAGATCTCAAAGGCGTCCGAGGCGACTACATCGAAGAGTGGAACGTCTACTGGATCTCCGCCCACTTTCTAACCGCCGCTGCCCAATTCCAAGAAATGGGAGTCAACTGCTTCGACTGGTAAAGGTAGGGTTCGGGCGCCGCCCCGAACCTAACTTAACCTATGCAAGGTGGGAGGACGGGCTCAGTCCTCCGCAGAGCCCACTACCGCTCCTCAGGAGTCATCACCGCAAACAATATATTATCCAAACTAAAATAGGTCTTCGCCAACTTCTGGAACTCCGCATCGCGAAGCGAAAAAATAGCCGTTTCCAAATCGTAGATCTCGCTCGGGTCACGCCCTTCCTTCGTCAAGGCCACCAGATTGCTCAGCCAAAACCGATTCTGCTCGATGTTCATATCGAACTGCCTCAAGTGCCCTTCTTTCACTCGCCTAAACAAGCTCCTGTCAGGACCGAAGTCATGCAGGTCGATGATCTCGCCCAAGGCCAAATCGATCGACAGCCGAGCCTCATCCGGATCGCATGAGAATGCGAAGCCCGTCGAGTAATTCTCGTAAGGCACTCCGTCCAAATTCGCGAAAACATCTAAATCGTAAACGCCTTCCTTACCCTCGCGAAGAAGACTCCTCAAGCGGAGGTGCAGATAGTCGCGCATCATCGCCAGTCTGTATCGATTTTCCAATGACCATTCGCCTTCTCCAGTAAAGAGCACTCGAACCCGAGCCCGCTCCTCTAAACCTCTTTCGAGATCGACCTTCAGTTTACCCGTTCGCGGACGGACTTCCTCGTCGCGAAACCCTTCGACGCGACCCCCTCCCGGCAACGAGCCCAAATACTTCTCGACAAACTTCTTCAACACATCCGGATCGAAGCCGCCCACGAACACGAAGGTAAAGTCGCTCATGTCTTCAAATCTGTGTTTGAAAAGATGATACGACATCTCTCCATCCATTTGCTGAATCATCTTTTCGCTTAGATTCGCGCTCCTGAGTTGGTCCCCGAAGAGGGTCTTCTCAATCGCGTCCTGAAAAACCGCTGCAGGCGAATTAAACCGATTCTCTAAAACAACACGAGTTCGCGCCAAGATGCCTTCGTACCCATCTCGATCAAACCTTGGTTCCGTGCATTGCAAATAAATTAACTCAAACAATGTATCGAGATCCCGCGGGGCCGCCGCGCCTCTCAAGCCCTCGTACTCGCCTCTAAGATAAGGATTTACAAAGGCGGTGAGTCCCGCCAGTCGCTTTTCCAACTGTGCCGCATTGAATCGACCCAAGCCGCTCTCGCCAAGCACCGCCGTCGCTGTATACGCGGGAATAAATACGTCATCTTGGTAAAGACTGTGTCCTCCTGGGCTAAAGGCCTCAAACAGCACCTCGCTCGCGCTGAGGTTAGTCGGCTTCGCCAGCACGCGGATCCCATTATCCAAGGTCCAATCGTAGACTCCCGTCTGCAGTTCCATGTCGGACTTCACAATCTCTCCACCCTTCAGTTCCACCGAAACTAAGGGATCCGCGTCCACAAAATCCTGATACACTCCCAACTCCAGTCCCTTCGCCGATTCAATCGCGGCCAATAGATCTTCGTTTTGGGGCAACTCCGCCTCCTCAGTCGTGCTGTAGTGAACCACCCGATCGCGTTCCTTCAAATAGATCTCCGCAACCGCATTCACCTCCTCAATCGAGATATCCTGGTAAAACTCGCGAGTCATCTCTACCTCGCGAGCAATACCCGGAATCGGCTCCCCAGTTAAAAATGCCCGTGTAAACTCCTCCACGTACAAAATGGAATCCGTCTCCTCAAGCTCGTCCAAAGCCCGCTCGATTCCCCTCAATGAGTTTGCCTTCTCTCGCTTAAACTCCGTATCCGTAAACCCATCGCGAGCCACTCTTCCCACCTCTGCATAAAGTTCCGACAAGCCCCTCTGAAAATCTTCTCCCACGAAAGTCACATTCTGAATATAGCCCATTCGCTTTCGCCCCAGCGAAACCCGTCCTACAGAAGCGGATACAAAGGGCGGCTCCGCCTCGCGGGACCGCTCCTCCAAGCGCGAATTCATCATCCGCATAAACAAACGTTTTGTCAGCATCGTCCGATAGTCGACCGCGCGACCCTCAGGATCCGCATCCTCCTTGATCAAGACCTGCGCCGAAGAAACCGTAATCTCCGGATCCGTAACGACCGAATAGAGCGTCTCCTCGTGCCCCGGCACATTGTCGAACTCTCGCGGAACCTCATTCTCAGGATTCTTCAACTCTCCAAAGTGCGCCTTGATCCGAGCTTCCACTGCCTCTGGATTGAAATCGCCCACCGCGATGATCGACATCAAGTTAGGTCGATACCAGGTTTCATAGTATTCCAAAAAACGCTGCCGGGGAGCGTTGCGCATCACGATCATCGATCCCAAAGGATTCCGCCTCGCATAACGAGATTCGTAGTAATTCAGCGGATACCGCTTTTCTGAAATCCGCTCCGAAAGGTCAAGCCGAGCCCTCCGTTCCTCCATCAAAAAGGCTCGCTCTTGCTCGATCCTTAACGGATCGAAAGTAACGCCGCTTGCCCAATCCGCCAGCAACTGAAAGGCGCGATCCATCACCCCTCCATTACCCAAAGGAATGTTCAGCGTATAAACCGTCTCGTCGTATCCAGTATATGCATTCGCTGCATCGCCCCAACGCATCCCAGCTCCCTCAACGAAATTCACGATGTCATCATGGCTAAACCGTTCGGTCCCGAAAAACGCCATATGCTCGATAAATCTCGCCAAACCACGCTGCCGCTCATCCTCCTGCATCGAACCTGCATGGACCACCAATCGCAAGTAACCGCGGCCTTCCGGCTCCCCATTGTGCCGCACATAGTACCTCAGTCCATTGTCGAGCGTGCCCACCGTCACTCTCTCGTCGACAGGCAACAGCTCGTCCTGCCCAACGCTCTCAACCGTCGCCGCCATCAACGCGATCGACCCAATCGCCAGTACTTTACTCGCGCGTCCAAAAACTCGGATCACCGAAAATCGTCTCATACTCAAAACAAGAATTTCGCGAGCCCAGCCCGCGTTGGGGAAAATCACTGCCGCCACTCAATTCCATTCTGGTCTCAAAGCAAGCAGTTCCCCCTCACTCATAACGAACGACCCATCAGAACAACCGCAACCCGCATACGAAACCCCCATTCCCCCAGCAAAAAAAGAATTCGCATTCACTCCAAAACCCCGAAAGTTGGACTTTCGTCCAGAATCAGAATAGCAATCGAACCCATAGTGCACTCAGCGCCCTTCGCGGACAAAAAAATTTCCAATGCCAACCATTCGTAATCAGCAACTTACCGTCACCGTCCTCTCCGGGTTCCTAGGAGCCGGCAAAACCACCCTCCTCAACCATCTCATCCGCCATGCAGCCGGCGAAAAGATCGCCGTCATCGTAAACGACATTGGCGAGGTCAACATTGACGCGGAACTCATTAACTCCGAAGTCCGCCAGCTCGAGGGCGAGGTGGATCAAGTGGTGGAACTGTCCGGCGGCTGCATCTGCTGCTCCATTCAAGGCGATCTGTCCAAGGCCATCTTCGAGCTCTGCGAAAACCCCAATGTCGATCACGTCATCATCGAGTCCACCGGCATCGCGGAGCCAATGTCCATCGTCCAAACATTCTACATGCCGAACGCGGCGGGCGAGACCCTCGAAGACAAAGCCCGTATCGACTCCTTGGTGACAGTCGTTGACGCCGCCGCCTTCATCAAAGAGTGGAAAACCCACAACGCAAAAGGGACCGATCGCGAACTCCTCCGCCAGGAAGACGAACGCCCCATCTTCGAGCTCATCATCGAGCAAATCGAATGCTCCGACATTCTCGTCCTCAATAAGCTGGATCTGATCGACGAATCCGAGAAAGCCGAAATCGAAGCCATCCTTCGCAACCTCAACGACTACGCCCAACTCCTCGAAACCGAATACGGCCAAGTCGAAAAGACAGATGTCCTCCACGCAAACCGCTTTGACTCCAAACGCACTCTCTCCGGCGCGAGCTGGCTCAGACAGATCGAAACCACCGACGAAGAACCCCGCAGTTACCAAACCCTTCGCAAGATCGATCTCCCAAGCTCCAGCCTCATCCAACCCAAGCTCGCCGACCCCGTCGCGCCCGCCAACAACATCCACAACGTAGTCACCCTCGTCTACCGCGCTCGCCGCCCATTCCGGGCCAAAGCCTTCAACGAGGTCATCAATCGAAGTATTCCCGGACTGCTGAGGGCCAAAGGCTACTGCTGGATCAAAGGTCAAAGAGACATGGTCGGCTTTCTTTCCATCGCAGGCACCACAACCCGATGCGACTTCGTCGGCAACTGGTGGGCCGCAGCCCTAGAGAGCGGCCGCATCGACCGCTCCCAACTCCCCCCCGAAGTCGAACGCAAATGGCAAAGCCCGCACGGCGACCGACGCCAAGAAATCGTCTTCATCGGCTACAATCTGGACCGCAACGCCCTCCAAGTCGAACTAGACACCTGCCTCACAGAAGTCTAATCAAACAATCCATAGGCAGCGGATGTGGAAACACTTACGCCCCCGCAACCCAATACTCCCCTCCCGTGTTCTACCCTTCACTATGAGCAACTCATCCAAAGAAACCACCATCCTAGAAGCCAGTCTAAACCCCAAAGTCCGAAGCTACTGGATGTTCGCAAGCACGATGGTCTTCTGCGTCTCCATAATCGGCATACCGCTCCTCATTATTTGGATACCTCTCGGCCTTTACCTAACCGGTCGTCACCTGAAAAGTATCCGCTGCGTCCTTACAAACAAATCGCTAAAAGTCAGCAAAGGCATCTTCGTCAAAACAGAGAAGACCATCCCACTCGAGAAGATCACCGACCTGGGAATGGTTCAAGGTCCTCTCATGCGTCACTTCGGAATCGAGCAGCTTACCGTCGAAACTGCCGGTCAATCCGGCATGGGAGCTCTCGTCCAAGTCCAAGGCATCATCGACGCGAGAGCCTTCCGCCAAAACGTCCTCGACCAGAAAGACCAACTCTCCGCCCACTCAAGCCCAACCCAAGCTGAATCTGCGTCCACCGCAATCACCCCTGATTCCCAAACCCTACAAGAAATCCGCGACACTCTCCAACGAATCGAAAAACTCCTCGCCACAAAGTAGCGCGGACTCTTTGAATCCCCAATATCGACCACCATCTCTCTCCAGAAATTCAGCGACCCGTCGATCAGGTGATTAAATCCAATTCAGATCCGCCAAGCAAACACCCTGCAAAAAAAGCGACCGCCCATCAGGCAACCGCTCTGAAATTCAATTACGGATCTCAAGCAGGTCCTATCCCACCAAAGCCGGATACTTCCCTTCGACCTCAGCCTTCGACTGGCCAAACGCCGCTTCCGCTTTCTCAAGCGAACCTGCATACTCGTCCTGACTAATCGTATCGATGTTGTTCTCGATATTTGCCAACTGAGACGCCACTTCAGTAAAGCCGAAGTTCGCCGCCGAACCCTTCAGTTTGTGCGACTCCTTTGCGATCGTCTCCTTGTCGGCTCCAAAATCAGTACCTTTAATCGTCTCGAAACGCCCAGTCGCGTCTTCAACGAATTCCTGGAATAGCTCAGCCATATCCTCGTCGAACTCGTCTTCTTCCTCGCCGAAAATCATTTCCAGCTGTTCCCAATCAATCAGTGCGTCGCTCATAAATTCTCCAAATAGTTGCGAGTCGAATAGCTACCTAGCCAATCAACTCTTTTCAATACTCAGTTGCGCATGCATTCGCAATTACTCGCCTACATCTTGATGCGGCGGTTTCCATAGCCCAGATTCGAAGCCATCGACTTCTGAGCCACATTCTTGCGTTCCGCTGTCTTTTGAGTAGTCGAAAGTCCGCCATCCGCAACCAATCCTTCCACTTTCACAAAACGCTCGCGTAGCGATTCCACCACGCGATTATACTCGTCCTTGGTCAAGTGCAGCAACGCGATCAACAGCGGATCCGGACCTGGCAGCGCCACGCTCTTCGTCGGATCGCTAATGATCGTCCCAATCATACGCTTCGCAAAGGACATCAAGCACGCCATACGCTCATGCTTGCCCGCCTCGGAAGGCTCGAACTGGCACATCACGGGAACAACGATCTCATCCGAGAATCCCCATTGCCGCATCATTGCCGCGCCCACTTTGGCATGGTTGATGCCGAAAATTTCCATCTCTTCCTTAGCCACCGCCACATCTTCAGGAAGACTCGAACGGAAACGTATAATTGGAGCTTCCTTAATCTCGCGCTCCAAGAAAATCATCCCAATCCCATGCAATAGCCCAATCGTATAGGCGACTCCAGGATCCTCGCTATACTTCCGGGCCAACCTCTCCATCGCCAAGGCGCAAGCCACCGAACGCTTCCAGAACTCCCCCGGACCAAGGCCATAGGTCGGCAACGGCCCCGCCAACAGATCCGAAAACGCCAGCATGGTCACGATCTGATACACATCGGAAAAGCCGAGCTGCATGATCGCGTCATCGATGCTGTCTATGTGGTAGCCGGGGTTAAAGTAGGCGCTGTTCGCCGTCTTCAAAATCATTCCGCTCAACGCCGGATCCAAGCGAATCATGTCGCGAATCTCGTCGGGATTGGTGTTGCAGTCCGAAACCATCGTCTGGAGCTTCGGCAGGATCTGCGGCGCCACCGGCAGCTCCGTCAGCTCGGATTGAATCTTATCTATGTTGATTGGGTGCGAAATCATATGGGCTCCTAACTTAATTGAGAAAATCGTCCGCCTCGCGGGAAAATTGAACCCGCAATAACAGTTTGAGAACTACTGCTCGTCATACCCATCGACCCGCCCAGCCCGCAACTTAAGGGGATTCCCGAGAATCACCCACTCCTCTGAGTAGCTCTTTCAGACTTTTTGCGGAAAACACCTAAAGTTTGTAAAACGGCCGCCGATTCACGTACGCGTGAAGACGAAAATAGAGATTCCACTTACCGAAGAAGAATGGTCCATGCTGAACGCCGCCGCGGACAGCATCGCAGCGCTCCCCGAGGAGCTCGCTCGCATCTCGCTCGTGCAGCGATGCCTAGTCATGTCCGAAGACGACGACATCTGCGAACGCACCCGCACGATGATCCACAATCGCTTCGAACTGAACTAAGCAACAGACTGAGGCCGACATCCTCTACGGCCACATTCCCAAAGTAACATCGAACGTAAGTTCGATGCCATCCACCATCGCCTTCAGTAGGCGGCAGCGAATCAAGCGTTCCCGATCAGGAACAGCCGCACCTTCCTCTATTCAATCACCTGAAAGTCCTCGTCATAGACGGTAACCGGACCGTAGGCCATTAGCCCTTCCTTAATCTCATCCGCTTTACCCACGATAGCGATCACCAGATCATTAGGTTTTATGTGAGCTGCGGCTAATTCTTGGCCGCGTACTGAGTTAACGCCCGCCAATTCTGTTACATACTTTTGGTAGTAGTCACCCTCCAATCCGTAGATGTCGATCTCCTGCACCCTTTGAGCAATTACCGAGGCGCGCTCCAGACTTAACAAATAGTTGCCTGCCAAATACTGGCGATGCAGCGAAAGCTCCTCCTCGGAGATGGGCTCATTCACAATGCGATCGATCTCATAGAAAATCTCTTTGACCGTCGCCGCCGTCACCTCGTTTCGAACTTCAGTCTGGGTCACGATCGCCCCAAACAAAGCCGCATTTGCGGCATAAGAATAAGCCCCATAAGTGTAGCCCTTGTCCTCTCGGATATTCTG